>JANORH010000540.1:0-14858 GCA_031415215.1 Alphaproteobacteria bacterium
CTGAAACCTGACATCGCCTTTGACGGCGTCGGCCACGACAGTGTCGCCGGTGAGTGGGCTCTTCAGGCGCACAGCATAGGGGCGATCAGGCCAGGTGGCAGGATCAACATCGCGCCACGGTGAGCGAACGACGCGGCCCTCGGCGCGGGCGCGTTCGCGCTCCACCTCCAGATCCTCAGAAGTCATGTAGTCGCGATAGGCCTGCCCACGGGTTTCGAGTTCCGCAACCACCTCGCGGTGGCGTTCGGCGCGGGCGAACTGAAACACCGGCGGCTCGTCAGACTCCATGCCCAACCAGGCCAGACCGTCGAAAATCACCTGCACCGCAGCGTCGGTTGACCGCTCACGATCTGTGTCTTCCACGCGCAACAGGAACTTCCCACCCGTATGGCGCGCAAAAAGCCAGTTGAAAAGTGCAGTCCGAGCCGTGCCAATGTGCATCATGCCGGTGGGCGATGGGGCGATCCGGGTGCGGACAGGACGATCAGACATAGAACTCGATGGGGCTGGGGAGGGCGCGGGCCGCCGCACGGGTGGGCCTCTTAGCACGTGGGCTGAAGGGCGTCATAGGCTCGGCAGACTGCTGGCCTGGCTCGTCGATCAAACCGACGCCCAGGCTGATCGCTGGACGTTGTGGACCCCAGTGGCGTTTGGCCTGGGCTGCGGCGTCTATTTCGGACTGTCGAGAGAGCCGCAACTCTGGTTCGCCTGGGTGGCAGTGCTGTTAGCTACGGGTTTGTTGGTGGCGACGCGCTGGAGCGCCTGGCGATCAACAACATTGCTACTGGTCCTGGGTGCCTGCGCCATCAGCGGCTTTGCAGTCGCCAAGCTTCGCACCGAGAGCGTCAAGGCGCCGATCGCCCAAAGCGGCGCGCGCCCGCAATGGGTCGAGGCCTGGGTGATGGACGTGGCTTCGCCGGGCGTTGGCGGACAGCGATTGCTGCTGGCACCAATCCGGATCGGTGACCTCGGCCCGGACATGACCCCGACCCGCATGCGTGTCACCCTACGTCCCGACGCTGGCCTGCCTGCGCCCGGTCAGGCCGTTCGGTTGATGGCGATCCTCAATCCACCACCACCGCCTGCGAGCCCGGGGTCCTACGACTTTGCACGCGACGCCTTTTTCGAAAGCGTCGGTGCTGTGGGATTGGCGCTGCGTGCGCCGGAGCAGATCACCGCAGAACAATCGGCCCCCTGGCGTCTGAGGCTGGCCATGCGGGTCAACGCCGTAAGATGGGCGCTGACCAACCGCATCGTCGACACCCTGGGACCCGACACAGGTGGCCTGGCGGCGGCCATGACCACGGGCCACGAGGCGTTCATTCCGCGCGAACAGGTGGAGAATCTGAGGGCCGCCGGTCTGGCGCACATTGTTTCGATCAGCGGCCTGCACATGGCCATTGTCGGCGGCTTCGCCTTTGCAGCTGCGCGCCTGCTGGTTGCGGCGTGGCCATGGTTGGCATTGCGGGTTTCGGGCAAGAAGATATCCGCGCTGGTCGGACTGGCAGCCGTCGGGGGGTATCTGGTGCTTTCGGGCGCGCCGCCGCCGGCCGAGCGCGCCGCGATCACGGCGGCTGTGGCGTTTGGCGCTATTCTGGTCGACCGCCAGGCGATCAGCCTGCATGCCCTGGCTCTGGCAGCCATGGCGGTGTTGATCTTGCAGCCCGAGGCGGTGACCGAACCCGGGTTCCAGATGTCGTTCGCCGCGACGGCGGCTCTCGTGGCCCTGGCCGAGATCTGGCCGCGACCCGTCCGCGAGATCGACGTTCCGTGGCCGATCCGGCTGTTCCAGGCGGCGGTGACCTGGACACTGGCCAGCATCGCCGTCAGCTTCATCGCCGGCTTGGCCACCGGCCCCTTTGCCATTCAGCACTTTAACCGGGTTTCAACCTGGGGACTGTTCGCCAATCTGGCTGTGGCCCCGATCTCCTCGTTCCTGATGATGCCCGGCCTGGCGTTGGGCGCGGCCCTGACACCCTTCGGGCTTGGCAAGGCTCCGCTGGAGGTAGCCGGGTGGTCAATCGGCGTCATGAACCAAATCGCCGCCGTGGCCGCGGGGGCTCCCGTATCCCAGCTGGTCGTTCCCAGCGCACCGGATTGGGTGCTGCCGGTGAGCTTTCTGGGGCTGTTGTTTGCGTGCCTGTGGCGGGGGCCGTTGCGTTGGCTCGGTGTGCCGTTGGCCTGTGCCGTGCTGTGGGCACCACGACCACCGGTCCCAGTCGCATGGGTCAGTGCGGATGGTGCCGCTGTTGCCATTCGTCACGGCAAGGACGCCGCTTTGCTGCGGCCTGATGTGAAACTGTTCGGCGCAGAACTCTGGGCCCGGCGGCGCGGCTTGACCCCGCTCAAGACCGAGGCGGAACGCGACGCACGGTTCTCCTGTGATGCCTGGAGCTGCGCGCCGCTGGCCTCGGCACCCGTGCAGCTCTCCGCCGCCTGGAACCTGAAGCGGCCCCTCAAGGAGGGCCGGCTTGAAGAACTGTGCTCTGGCGCGGACATCGTGGTGCTGCGGAATGACTTCCGGCCGGAGAGTTGCCGCGCGCCGCTGGTCCTGACGGGCCAGGATTTTGCGAAGGGCGGGTCAGCCGAAATCTATCGTCGGGGGACCGGTTGGCGCATCGTCTGGGCGCAGGACCTGCGCGGCCGCCGACCCTGGACTTGGGGCTACGACCCGCGATGATGTTCGCCAAGTCCCTGCGTAAGCGGGTCCAGTCCGGCGAAATCACCACCAGTGTCCGGATCTGGCAGACCCCGCGAGTGCGGATCGGCGGCCGCTATCGGCTGCTGGATGGACACATCGAGATCACCGGGCTCACCGAGATCGACCTGACCGATGTAACCGATGTGATGGCGCAGGTATCGGGGTTCCCGACCCTCGAAGCCCTCATGAAAACCGCCCGCCACGGTCGTGGCGAGCGGGTCTTTCTGGTCGAGTTTGTGTTCGAGCCTAGTGGTAGCGACGGATAAGCCCCACCAGCTTGCCCTGAACCGCTACCTGATCGGGTCCGAAGATGCGGGTCTCGTAGGCCGGGTTGGCGGCTTCAAGAGCGATGGACGCGCCCTTCTTCCGCAGGCGCTTCAGGGTGGCTTCCTCGCCGTCGATCAAGGCAACCACGATGTCGCCCGAGACCGCACTGTCGGTCTTCTTGATGACCACAAAGTCTCCGTCGAGGATGCCGGCGTTGATCATGGAGTCACCGGCGATCTCGAGAACAAAGTGCTCGCCGGCACCCAGGATGCTTTCCGGAACCGGCATGCGGTCGCGTTCCTGCTGGATCGCCGCGATCGGCGTGCCGGCGGCGATCTTGCCCAGAATCGGCAGCTCGCGGCTGTCGTTGGCTGCGGCAACCAGCGGTGAGCCGTCGACCAGTTGGGGTTTGAACGGCGCGCGGCCTTTGGGCGGCGCGGCAGCGGTGGCCTGCTGCGGCAGCTTTATCACCTCAAGGGCGCGGGCCCGGTGGGGCAGGCGACGAAGGAATCCACGTTCCTCCAGAGCCGTGATCAGACGGTGGATACCGGACTTGGACGCGAGGTCCAGGGCTTCTTTCATCTCGTCGAAGGACGGCGAGACGCCGCTTTCCTTGATCCGCTCATGGATGAACATGAGCAATTCGTGCTGCTTACGGGTGAGCATGCTAATGACCTCAAAGAACAAAGTGCAAACGCTTGCCGATGTTCTCTAGGTGTTCCGAGTTAATGTCAAGTTACCAACGATGGCGTTGAATTTCTGATGTTTTTTCGCCCCTTGGTCGTCAGTTCAGCAACAACTGAGTCGCAGTGGCCACATCTTCCTGCCGCATCAAACTTTCACCCACCAGCATCGCGGTCGCCCCCGCCCGCTCGAGTCGCGCCGCGTCGGCCGCGGTGAACAGGCCGCTCTCTGTGACCAGAAGTGCGCCGGCGGGTGCTGCTGTGGCCAGTCGCTCGGTGATTCCGAGGTCGGTCACGAAGGTCCGCAGGTCGCGGTTATTGACGCCCACCAGGTTGGCACCCAGCCCTCCGGCGCGGGCCATCTCGGCCTCGTCATGCACCTCGACCAGAGCGTCCATCCCGTACGCGTTTGCCTCGGCCATCAGCTCGGCGGCCAGGGCGTCGTCCACCATGGCCAGGATTACCAGGATGGCATCGGCACCGAGCGCGCGAGACTCGGCGACCTGCCAGGGGTCGACCAGGAATTCCTTGCGCAAACAGGGCAGGGCGGTGGCGTCCCTGGCTACGGTCAAGAAAGCGTCGGCGCCCTGAAAACTCGGCGTGTCGGTCAGCACAGACAGACAGGCCGCGCCGCCGGTCTCGTAGGCCCGCGCCAAGGCGGGCGGGTCGAAATCCGCCCGAATCAGGCCCTTGGAAGGCGACGCCTTCTTGATCTCGGCGATCAGAGCCAGTCGGCCGGGCGAATGGGCGCGCACCAGGGCAGTGCGGAACCCGCGCGGCGGCGTAACACCGGCGACCCTCACGGTTGATTGCGCGGCCTTGCGGACGGCGACTTCCTCGCGCTTGTAAGCGGCGATCCGGGCCAAGATGTCACTCATCGCGGCGCGATCTCCGCCAGCTTTTGAAGGGCTATTCGCGCGCGTCCATCGTCAATGACCTGCCCCGCAAGGCTGACGCCGTCCGCCAGGGTCTCACAAGACCCGCCCACCACGAAGGCGGCGGCGGCGTTGAGCAAGACAATGTCGCGATAGGGGCCGGTTTCGCCGTCCAGCAGGCGGCGAAGCGCGGCCGCGTTCTCGGAGGGCGCGCCGCCGACCAGATCGGACAGCTGCGCCGTGGGCAGGCCCACCTCGCCAGGCGTGATCGTGAATGTCCGGACATCGCCGTCGCGGTACTCGGCCACCTGCGTCTCGCCGGTCGTGGTGATCTCGTCCATGCCCTGGCCGTGAACGACCCACGCGCGTTCCGAGCCGAGGTCGCCAAGGGCTGTGGCCAGGGGCGCAATCCATTCTGGTGCAAACACGCCCACCACCTGCCGCGCCGCGCCGGCCGGATTGGTCAGGGGCCCGAGAAGATTGAAGAGGGTCCGGAAGCCCAACTCCGCCCGGATCGGCGAGATATGGCGCATGGCGCTGTTGTGGGCCTGGGCGAAAAGGAAACAGATGCCGGCTTCGTCGAGGGCCCGGCGCTGACGGTCTAGTCCCGGATCCACTGAGACGCCCAACTCAGAGAGCGCGTCAGCGGTCCCCGACTTCGATGATAGCGCCCGGTTGCCATGCTTGGCGACCTTTAGCCCGCCGCCCGCCGCCACGAACCCAACGGCGGTGGAGATGTTGAGGGTGTGCAGGCCATCACCGCCGGTGCCGCAGACGTCGATCGTTGGATAAGGCGTCTCAAGCCGAAGAGACGACGCGCGCAACGCCCGCGCGCCGGCGATGATCTCTCCGACCGTTTCGCCGCGCATCCGGATGGCGGTCAGCGCAGCACCGATCTGGGCCGGGCTGGGTTCACCCCGCAGGCAGGCGGCGAAGAAATCCTGCGCCTCCGCTTCGGTCAGGATCGCCCCATCAGCGAGGCGCGACAGCAGCGGCTTGAAAGCGTCGGACATCGGTCAGGCGCGGTCAGACCTGCGACAGGCGCTTGACGCCGGCGAGGTCGAGGAAATTGCCCAGCAGCTCGTGGCCGCACTCGGTTGCGATGGACTCTGGATGGAACTGCACCCCGAAGATCGGCCGGGTGCGGTGTTGCAGGCCCATGATCTCGCCATCCTCGGTGCGCGCAGTTACCTCGAGCTCGACCGGAAGGTCGCCCTGCTGGACGGCAAGGCTGTGATAGCGCGTGGCGGTGAAGGGGTTCTTGAGGCCCGCGAAAACGCCGCGATTGTCGTGATGGATCTGGCTGGTCTTGCCGTGCATCAGGGCTCCGGCCCGGATCACCTCGCCGCCAAAAGCCTGACCGATGGACTGGTGACCCAGGCAGACCCCGAAGATCGGCAGGTCGTCAGGTGCCTGTTTGATCAGGTCAAGGCAGATGCCCGCCTCGTTGGGCGTTTTGGGCCCAGGCGACAGCAACACCGCCTCAGGCCGCAAGGCCAGCGCCTCGGCGACCGTGATCGCATCATTGCGCAGGACAAGCGTTTCTGCCCCAAGCTCGTTCAGATAGTGAACGAGATTGTAGGTAAAGCTGTCGTAGTTATCGACGACCAGGATCATGGGCGTGTCATAGGCTTTGCCGTCGCGCCCGCCAAGCGGGATGCTGTGGCTATGTTGCTAGCCGATTCGAGCCTCGACCCCGCCGAGATCGCCCGCTGCCGCGCACTGCTGGCACTGCCAACCCGGGGGGAACCCGTTTGGCCCGCGTTGGTGGCCGCGACGGCGCTGGCGGTGTGTTCTCTGGCGTTCGCGACCGTCATGGTCCTGGCCCCGCCGGTGCAGACCGAACACGTGGCGACGGGTGCGCCGGCTTAGGACGCAGCCTCAAATAAACCGCCAGCTCTCCACAGCCGCCTGCCGCAGCGCGCGCGCCTTATGCAGGGTCTCGTCGTACTCTGCGTCGGGGTCGCTGTCGGCGACAACGCCGGCGCCCGCCTGCACGTACATGACGCCGTCCTTGAAAATCGCCGTGCGCAGGACGATGCAGGTGTCCACCGACCCATCCGAGCCGAAGTAGCCGACGGCGCCGGCATAGGCGATGCCGCGTTTTTCGATCTCCAGTTCGTCGATGATCTCCATGGCCCGGACCTTGGGCGCGCCGGAGAGGGTACCCGCAGGCAGGGCGGCCATGACCACATCCACGGGGTCCAGGCCGTCGGGTGCATCGCCCTCGACGTTGGAGACCAGGTGCATGACGTGGCTGTAGCGTTCGACGAAGAAGCTGGCGGTGACGCGCACGCGGGGCGCACGACTGGGTGGTGGCGGCTCGTTGGCACCGGATTGCTTCAGCATGGCCACGCGGCCCACATCGTTGCGGCCCAGGTCCAGCAGCATCAGGTGCTCGGCGCGTTCCTTGGGATCGGCAATGAGCTCCTGCTCGAGCGCCCGGTCTTCCTCGGGCGTGGCACCCCGCGGGCGGGTGCCGGCGAGGGGCCGGATGGTGATCTTGCCATCGCGCAGCCGGACCAGGATCTCGGGTGACGAGCCGGCCAGGTGGAACGTTCCGAAGTCCAGAAAGAACAGGAAGGGCGAGGGGTTGGTCCGGCGCAGAGACCGATAGAGCGCGAACGGATCATGCGGGAAGGGCGCGCGCAGCCGATGGCTGGGCACCACCTGGAAGATGTCTCCAGCCCCGACGTAGCTCTTCGCCGTATTGACGATCCCGCGAAAGGTTTCGCGGTCCACTGGCGTGGTGAAGCGGTCGGGCTCTGGTTTGGCCGTGCCCAGCAGGGGCGGGGCGGGTTTCTTCAGGTCCTCGATGACGGCCTGTAGTCGCCCTTGCGCGGCGGTATAGGCGTCCTTGGCCGAAGCGTCGTCAGGACGCACTGACGTCACCAGGATGATTTCCTGGGCGATGGCGTCGAAAATGGCCACGATGGAGGGCCGGGTCAGGACACTGTCGGGCAGGTTCAGCGGGTCGGGATTGACGTTGGGCAGCCGCTCGACCAGCCGGATCATGTCGTAGCCGATGGCACCGAAGACACCTGCGGCCATGGGTGGAAGGCCCGGCGGCAGCTCGATCCGCGAGGCGGCCAGCAGGTCGCGCAGCGAATCCAACGCGCCGCCCGCCTGTGGCGCAAACCGCTCGGCGGCGATGTCGTCGCCCCGGGCGATCTCAGCCTGATCGCCCCGACAACGCCAGACCAGGTCGGGGTTCAGGGTGATGATCGAATAGCGCGCCCGAAACGCGCCGCCCTCCACCGATTCAAACAGGAACGCGTAGGCCTTGCCGTGGCCGATCTTCAGGAAGGCCGAGACTGGCGTTTCCAGATCGTCGATCAGCCGGGTCCAGACGACCTGGGGGGCACCGCCGTCGTAGGTCGATTGAAAGGCCTCGTACGGCGGCTCTGAAATCACCCCTTCTTCTCCGGGGCCTTGCCCTTGGTCTCCTCGCGCGGCGCGAAGCCTGCGGCGGCGCGAGCTTTGACGGGGTCGGTTTTCACCTTCAGCTTGGTGCGGGCATAGGATTGGGCAGCGTCGGCCATCTCACGGAACACGGCCTGAGCCAGCTCGCCGCGGTTCATTTCTGCCAGCTGCGCGGCATTGGTCCCGGCATCCATGCGGATGTTGTCGACACGCCCGACAACAATGCCTTGCTGGCTGGGGGTCGACCAGGCCTCGCCGGGTTTGGCATTGAAGGCGCGGGCCAGCACCTCGCGGCCAAGGGTGGCCTGATAGGCTTCCGCAGATTGGCGGGACAAGCCTGCGACGCGAGCCACGGCATACCCTGACGAAGCGGCAACCACATCGATGGCCTCACCCTTCTTGATCCTCGCCATAAGGGCCTCGCCACGGGCTTCGAGCGCGCGGGTGATCTCCCGGCGCATCCAGGCGTTGGTGACGATCGGGCGAATTTCCTCCAGCGGTTGGACGTGGGCCGGAATGATCTTTTCCACGCGCACGACGAAATAGGCACCTTCAGCAAGTTCAGTGATCTCGCTCTCGCCACCGGCGGGCAAGGTGAACGCCATTTCGAGGATCTTGGGCGGCAGTCCCTGGAGCTGGCGACGCTTGTCGTCCACGCCCTGGGCGCTGATCGGACCGACCAACTCGAACGGAACGCCAGCCTTTTTGGCGGCGTCGGCCAGCGGAGCGCCATCGCGGCGAGTATCTTCATAGGTCTGGGTCTGGGCGTAAACTTTCTCAGAGACCATGTCCTTACGGATCTCGGCCTCGAGCATCGGACGGGCTTCTTCCAGCGTCACTTCACGGCCGGGCGAGACGTTGGTCACCCGCACGACCGCCAGACCCAGATCGCCCTGCACCACGGAGGTCTGGCCGGGGGGCATCTTAAAGGCTGCCAGGCCCACCTTCCGGTCCGCCACGGCGGTCAGAGGCTTGTCGTCATAGACAATGGCGTCGACGCCCAGGGATTTGGCGACAGCGGGCGGCGCCTCACCGGCAGCCAGACGCCCAGTGACCTTCTGGGCGGCCGCCTGATCCTTCACAGGGATCTGCACCAAGGTGCGGCTTTCGGGCTTAGAAAGCGTGTCTTTGCGGAAATCGTAGCGCTTCTTCAGTTCCGCCGGATCGATGGCCGCAGTCGCCACGGCCTGGGCGGCGGCGTTGGGCACGAACGGCACAACGGTGAACGACCGCATTTCCGGCAACATCAGGTCAGCCTTGCTCTCCTTGATAAAGGCGTTGAGCTGGACGTCGGTGGGCTTGGGCGGTTGGGGCACGCTCTGCGGCGTGATCACGAAATAGGCGAGGTCGCGGCTTTCCAGCGCAAACACCGAGGCCAGAGCACCGTAGCTTCGCGGGACAGAGAACCCGTTCTGCATCGCCACAGCCCAGTGCTGCGTCGACATTTCGTCGCGCAGCACGGCGTCGAAGCCGGGCGGTGTGTAACCGTTTTCCTGCAAGCGTGCCTCGAAAGTCTTCTTGTCGAACGCACCGCTGATCGGGTTGAAGAAGTCCGGAATCTTGCCGATCTGGTCTGCGATCAGCTTGTCAGAGGGACGAACGCCGATGCGGCTCAGCAGCTCGGCAAAAGCTTCCTTCGTTGCCAGGCCATTCAGCACAACGGTGTCCAGATTATTCTGTTCGGCCATTTCCGGAGTGATCGGCTGGCCGGCCTGCCGTTCCTGTTGCTTCTTGAAGCGGTCGTACTCCCGTTGGAATTCTGCCGAGTTGATGCTTCTGGAACCAGCGCTAATGACCTCGTCGCCGCGGATGGCGTCCACGCTGTATTCTGTCAGGCCGAAGCCGGCCATGGCCACGACGATCACGCCCAGAACGATCCGGGTGAACCAGGATGTGGATTTTTTCGGTGAACTTGAAGGTGCGTCGGTGGGCATCGTGGTCCTTTCCCGGGGGCGGGCGTGCGCGACGGTATAGTGGAGGCGGCTTCCCCACGGCAAGCGCGTGACAGAACAGACCGCATGGCTTAACCGCGCAGCGAGGCTTTTCTAGGGAGAGATGTGTGACCAAACCACAGGTGTTGATCGCCGGAAACTGGAAGATGAATGGTCTGGGTGCCGCATTGATTGAGGCGAATGCCCTTGCCGGATGTCTGGGTCCCACAACCGCCCGCGTGGCGATCTGTCCGCCGGCCACGCTGGTGCAACGGCTGGCCGAGGTGCTGATCGACAGCGGGGTTCTGGTAGGCGGTCAGGACTGTCATGCCGAAGCCTCGGGCGCGTTCACCGGCGACACCTCGGCCGAGCAACTGGCGGATGCGGGCGCAACCCTGGTGATCCTGGGTCACTCCGAACGCCGCGCCGGACATGGCGAGACTGACGCCGTCGTTGCGGCCAAGACCCGTGCCGCCCTGCGTGCGGGACTAGAGCCGATCATTTGCGTGGGTGAAACCCTGGACCAGCGCAAGGTCGGCGACGCCCTCTCTGTCGTAACTGGCCAGGTGCGCGGGTCACTGCCGCCCGAGTTGGCCGGCCAGGCGTTTTCTGTGGCGTATGAGCCGGTCTGGGCAATCGGAACCGGGCTGACGCCCACGACGCCGGAGATCGAGGAAGTCCACCGTGCGATCCGGAGCACCCTTACCGAAATGTTTGGCGATGCGGGCAGGGCGGTTGCTATTCTCTACGGGGGATCGGTCAAACCTTCGAACGCGTTTGAGATTTTGCACGCCGATGAGGTTGGCGGCGCACTGGTCGGCGGAGCGTCCCTGAAGGCCGAAGACTTCCTGGGGATCATCCGGGCTGCCTGAGCCGACGCAGCCATTGTTCCGGGCGCGTGGCGCACTAGCTATGGCTTTGGCGCGGTCGTGGTGATAGAGCGCGCGCTTCATTTCGACGGGGCAAACCCGCCGGAACGCATCGGAAAGACGCCGGGATGCTGCTGAACCTGTTGCTGGTGATCGAGGTCATCGTCGCCTTCTTCCTCGTGGTGGTGGTGCTGCTTCAGCGTTCGGAGGGCGGTGCCCTGGGCGTCGGCGGCGGACCTTCCGGCTTCATGACGGCACGCGGTGCCGGTGACTTGCTGACGCGGACGACGTGGATTCTCGGCGCGGTATTCTTCACGCTCGGGCTTTTGCTGACTATCGTAGCTGGTCGCGAGCGCGGTTCGGCATCGGTCGTCGATCGGATGAAGGTCAACGCCATCAACCCGGCTGAGCTGACCAGGACGCCGCCCGCGCCGCCCGCCGGCACCGCGCAGCCGGGCCCGGTCGGTGGCGCGCCCGCGCCGCTGCAGGCCCCTACGCCGACCCTCAACAGTCCTTTCGGGTCCATTCCGTCGACAAACGCCGCGCCCGTTCCGGCGCCGACCACGCCGGCTACGAAGTAAGTGGTGGATAGTCGCGAAACGCACGGAGCAACGTGAGCGAATCGCGACTACTCTGGACTCCCATGGCCCGGTACATTTTCATCACCGGCGGCGTGGTCTCCTCCCTGGGTAAAGGTCTGGCGTCCGCCGCTCTTGGCGCGCTTCTGCAGGCGCGAGGCTACAAGGTCCGCCTGCGCAAGCTCGACCCGTATCTCAACGTGGATCCGGGTACGATGAGCCCGACGCAGCATGGCGAGGTGTTTGTCACCGAGGACGGTGCGGAAACCGACCTCGACCTCGGCCACTACGAGCGGTTCACCGGCGTCAACGCCACCCGCGCCGACAACATCACCACCGGCCAGATCTACAAGACCATCATCGAGAAAGAACGGCGCGGGGACTATCTCGGCGCCACGGTCCAGGTGATCCCGCACGTGACAGGCGAGATCAAGGATTTCGTGCTGTCTGATCCGGGCGACAACGTGGACTTCGTGTTGATCGAGGTGGGCGGTACGGTCGGCGACATCGAGGGCCTGCCGTTCTTTGAAGCGATCCGCCAGCTGGGCCAGGAGCTGCCCCGTGGACATGCCTGTTTTATACATTTGACCCTGCTGCCGTATATCAAGACGGCCGGTGAAATGAAGACCAAGCCGACGCAGCACTCGGTGAAGGAACTACGATCCATCGGCATCCAGCCAGACATTCTGCTGTGCCGCTGCGAGATGGAAATTCCCGACAGCGAGCGCCGGAAAATTGGCCAGTTCTGCAACGTGCGGCAGAGCGCGGTGATCCAGGCGATGGACTCGCCCAACATCTACGCCGTGCCGCTGGACTACCATCGCGAGGGCCTGGACACCGAGGTGCTGGACGTCTTTGGCATGCTGGACGCCGCGCCCAAGCCCGACCTGACCCGCTGGGAACAGATTTCTCACACTCTCAGTCACCCTGATGGCGAAGTGAACATTGCCATTGTCGGCAAATACACGGCGCTGACCGACGCCTACAAATCCCTGATCGAGGCGCTGATCCACGGCGGCGTGGCGAACAATGTCCGCGTCAAGTTCGACTGGATCGAGGGCGAGGTCTTCGAGGGTGAGGCGGCCCTGGTCAGCGAGCGGCTGACCAACGTCCACGGGGTGTTGGTACCAGGGGCATTCGGTGAGCGTGGTTCGGAGGGCATGATCCGGGCCGTCCAGTTCGCCCGTGAACACGCCATCCCCTATTTCGGCATCTGCTTCGGCATGCAGATGGCGATGATCGAGGCAGCCCGGAACCTGGCTGGAATTGAACAGGCGTCCTCCACTGAATTCGGACCTACCTCTGAACCGATCGTCGGGCTGATGACCGAGTGGACCCGGGGCAATGATGTCGAACGGCGCAAGGAAGGCGGAAATTTCGGCGGAACCATGCGTTGCGGGACCTACGACGCCGTCCTGACGCCAGGTAGCCGGGTGGCGGAGATTTATGGCGGACTAAGCATCTCGGAACGTCATCGGCACCGCTATGAGGTCAATATCGCCTACCGCGAGGCCATCGAGCGCACGGGGCTATCGTTCTCGGGCCTGTCGCCGGACGGAATCCTGCCCGAGCTGTGCGAGCGGGCAGATCACCCATGGTTTGTCGGTGTACAGTTCCACCCGGAACTCAAGAGTCGCCCCTTCGATCCGCATCCCCTGTTCGCCAGCTTTATTGGCGCGACCAAGGACCGGAGCCGCCTGGTTTAACCGACGAAGAACAACGCCCAGTAGGCCATCAGCACAAAGTTGCTGATCGCGAACGCCGCCAAACGGTGGAACACCTTGTTGTAGGTCACGTGGATCAGGGAGTGGGCCGCGCGCAAGGCGACATAGGCCCAGGCCACCGCCAGCGTCGTCTGGTCTACCCGCCCGGCGACGAAATACATCAGGCTGGCGGCGTAGAAGAGCACCGGCAATTCCAGCAGGTTCATGTAGGCGCGGTTCACCACGGCGACGTGGGACGGAACCCGGGCTGATTCTCCCAGTTTGAAGTCCTCTGCGGTGACCTGACCGGCGGCTGACGCCCGGAACCTCCGGATCGGTATCAGGCCCAGCACAATGAACGTGAGCAGGGCCATGACGCCCATAGGTGCGAAGATCATTTCCTGTTGCATTGCCGCCCCTCAGCAGATTGACAGGATCAGCTTACGCCTCGTGGGTTGATCGCGCGCGGGGTTTCATGCATAAGTCCGCGCTCACCGGCGGCCCGAGGGTTCACTCTTGGCGGCCGCCGTATCCATTTCTACGCCGAAGAGAATTTCCGATGGCTGTTCCGAAACGCAAAACTTCCCCCTCGCGGCGCAACATGCGCCGCTCGCACCACGCGCTGGGCCCGAATTCCTTTCACGAAGACAAGGAAACCGGCGAGTTGAAGCGCCCGCACCACGTTGACCTGAAGACCGGCATGTACAAGGGCCGCCAGGTCCTGACGCCCAAGGCCGACTAAACCGACCGATCAGGTCTGTGATTCGAAACGCCGGCCCCAGGGCCGGCGTTTTGCGTTTCGACTACTGGTTTCGGCCCCGCGCCTGAACCGCGGCACGGCGTTCAGCAACCATCTCGGGGGTGACCACACGATTGTGCACAACCGAGCGTTCGTGTTCGAGTTCCAGGCCGTCTCCCATGGCCAGGTCGTAGCCGTCGTCGATCATGGCTTTGTAGGTCACCAGCATCTCGCCATCGATATCGGCCATCTGGGCGGCCAGCTGCAGGGCCGCCGGCATCAGGTCAGCGGGCTCCACAACCCGGTTGATCAGGCCCCACTCGTAGGCTTTGGCGGCGTCCAGGAAGTTGCCGGTCAGCGACAGCTCCTTGGCGCGATAGGGCCCGATGGCGCGGGACAGCTTTTGCGATAGCCCCCAGCCGGGCGTGATGCCGACGCGGGCGTGAGTATCGGCGAATCGCGCGTTGGTGGAGCAGATCAGAACATCGCAGGCCAGCGCCAGCTCGAAGCCGCCGGTGATTGCCACGCCATTGATGGCCCCGATGACCGGCTTGGAGCAGGAGAGCACCGCTCGCGCGGGATTTTCGTTCGGGCTGGTCGCGTTGGCCGCACCCATACCCAGCGGGTCGGTGGACAGTTCCTTCAGATCGAGACCTGCCGTGAACGCTCGCTCTCCGGCACCCGTCAGGATGACCACCCGCACGTCAGGGTCCCGATCAAGCGCCGAGATCGCCTGGCTGAGCGCCGCCCTCAACGCCTTGGAAAGCGCGTTCATCGCCTCGGGGCGGTTCAGGGTGACGACGGCAATGCCGTCCAGGGGCTTTTCGACCAGCAGCATATCTTGTCCTCCAACAGCGTCGCATGAGCCGATCAAGCGGACGCAAGTCAAGCCGACGTTGCCCGAAACCCAGAGTCTGGCTAAGCCTCCGCCGCGCCCCCCGGAGAGACCCATGACCGAGATCGTCGACATCACCGCCCGTGAAATCCTGGACAGCCGGGGCAACCCCACGGTGGAGGTGGACGTGGTCCTTGAGGACGGCTCGATGGGCCGCGCCGCCGTACCCTCGGGCGCGTCGACAGGGGCCTATG
>JANORH010000541.1:0-2308 GCA_031415215.1 Alphaproteobacteria bacterium
GGCGCCAAACGTCACATCGCTGTGCTGGATCTTGCTGCGGAAAAGGCGGGCTGGAGTTCGCCCGCGCCGACCGGCTGGACGCGCGGCGTCGCGGTGCACGAGAGCTTTGGCTCGGTGGTCGCCCAGGTCGCCGAGGTGAAAATGGAGAACGGCCAGCCCAGGGTCGGGCGCGTGATCACGGCCATCGATTGCGGCACCGCCATATCGCCGGACCAGATCGCCGCCCAGATGGAAGGCGGCACCTGCTACGGCCTGTCGGCGGCCATGTATGGCGCGATCACCTTGACTGATGGCGTGGTGGACCAGGGCAACTTCGACACCTACCGCGTGCTGCGGAACTCGGAGGCCCCGACGGTGGAAACCTACATTCTGGCCTCTGCCAACCCGCCGACGGGCGTTGGGGAGCCCGGGACCCCGGTGATCGGGCCGGCGGTGGCCAACGCCATCCTGGCCATCACCGGCCAGCCGACCCTGAGCCAGCCGTTTGTGAAGGCGTAGGGCGCGCGGATTGAGGACTGATCTGCGTCGAACGGAGACATGGCGGATGAATAGACTCCTGGCCGCTTTCGCCGCAGCCCTGCTCACCATGACCGGGGCACAAGCCGCAGAAGTGGCGCAGGTCACCAGCCACCTGCTGCCCAACGTGCCGGGCAAGCGAATGACGGTCATCACGGTCAGCTACAAGCCGGGCGAGGCCTCGCCGCCGCACCGCCACGCGCCTTCCGCTTTCCTGTATGCGCGCGTGCTGACCGGCCACATCCGCAGCGAAGTGCATGGCCAGGGTCCGGCGCGTGTCTATGGGCCGGGCGAAGGCTGGACTGAGGGTGCTGACGCCCATCATCTGGTCAGCGAAAACGCCAGCGCCACGGAGCCAGCGTCGATCCTGGTGGTTTTTGTCGCCGACGATGGAGCGGTGCTGACCCGCCCGGAGTAGGGGCTACTCCGCCGCGACCTTGGTGATGCCGATCTTCGGGGCCAGTTCGCCTCCGGCATAGCGCTTGGCCATGGTCGAGAGCGGGATCGGCGTGATCTTGGCGGCGTGGCCGGCGGTGCCGAATTCCTCGAAGCGCTGGATGCAGACCTTGCGCATGGCCTCCTTGGCAGGCTTCAGATAGCTGCGCGGGTCGAACTCGCCGGGCTTCTCGGCAAACACCTTCCGGATCGCCGCTGTGATAGCCATGCGGTTGTCGGTGTCGATGTTGATCTTGCGCACGCCGTGTTTAATGCCACGCTGGATCTCTTCCACCGGCACACCCCAAGTCTGGGGCATCTCGCCGCCGTACTGATTGATCAGGTCCTGCAGGTCCTGCGGCACCGACGATGAGCCGTGCATCACCAGGTGAGTGTTGGGCAGGCGGCGGTGGATTTCTTCGATCACGTTCATGGCCAGCACGTCGCCGTCCGGCTTGCGGGTGAACTTGTAGGCACCATGACTGGTGCCCATCGCGATGGCCAGCGCATCGACCTGCGTGGCCCTCACGAAATCCACGGCCTGGTCGGGATCGGTCAGCAGTTGGCTGTGGTCGAGCTTGCCCTCGAAGCCGTGGCCATCTTCCTTTTCGCCTTCGCCGGATTCCAGGCTGCCCAGAATGCCGAGTTCGCCTTCCACCGACGCGCCGACCCAGTGGGCCATGTCGACGACATTGCGGGTGACTTTGACGTTGTAATCGTAGTCAGCGGGCGTCTTGCCGTCGCCCATCAGCGAGCCATCCATCATGACGCTGGTGAAGCCGTACTGGATCGCCGTCGCGCAGGTGGCTTCGTTGTTGCCGTGGTCCTGGTGCATGCAGATCGGGATGTGCGGGTAAAGCTCCGCCATGGCGTCGATCAGGTGCTTCAACACGATGTCATTGGCGTAGGAGCGCGCGCCGCGGCTGGCCTGCATGATCACCGGGCTGTCGGTGGCCTCTGCGGCCTCCATGATGGCCAGCGCCTGTTCCATGTTGTTGATGTTGAACGCGGGCACGCCATAGCCGTGCTCGGCGGCGTGATCGAGAAGCTGTCGCAGAGTGATACGAGCCATGGCCCCTTACCTGTTTCCTATTGGTTCAATGCGGCCACACCAGGCAGCACCTTGCCTTCCATCCATTCAAGAAACGCGCCGCCCGCCGTAGATACGAACGTGAAGTCGTCCGAGACGCCGGCCGCGTTCAAGGCTGCGACGGTATCACCACCACCGGCCACCGCCACCAGCTTTCCGGTCTTGGCCCGCAGGGCGGCATGGCGGGCAGCACCAACCGTGCCCTTGTCGAAGGGCGGTATCTCGAACACGCCCAGCGGGCCGTTCCAGATCAGGGTCTTCGAATTG
>JANORH010000542.1:0-2402 GCA_031415215.1 Alphaproteobacteria bacterium
CCGTCTATATGATGATGATCTCCATCGCAGTCGGCATCGTCAACGCCGCCTGCATGACGGCGTAGGTTGAGGTTCCTGGGATGAAACGCACCCGCAAACTCGCCCTCACCGGCCTGATGGCCATCGGCGGCGTGTCGCTGAGCGCCTGCGGCGACCAGCCCAACGTGACCATTGCCGACCAGGGCCAGACGGTCGACGCCTACACCTATCAGTCCCTGCAGGAGTGCAAGGACAAGAACGACGTCCCGGACGACGCCTGCGACACCGGCATGAAGAAGGCCAAGGACGAAGAGACCTCGGAAGCCAAGTACGCCGACAGCAAAACCTGTGAGGACGTCTACGGTCCCGGCCAGTGCGTGCTGCGCAGTTCGGCGGGCAACGGCTCGTTCTGGGGACCGCTGGTCACCGGCTTTGTGGTCGGCCAGATGATGAACGGCGGCTGGGGCGGCGGTGGCCTTTATCGCGACTATCGCAACGGCGGCTACTACAGCCGGGGCGGCGGTCCGCTGATGACCGACTATTCCACAGGCCGCACCCGCATCGGCTCGCGCAGCTTCGACCCTCCCGACACGTTCAGAGCTCCTGAGCGCATGCAGACCCGCTCGTCGGTGATCTCGCGCGGCGGGTTTGGCGGGCGGATGGAAAGCCGGAGCAGCAGCCGGGGGAGTTGGGGCGGGTAGCAAAACGCGGGACACGATCCTGCGGATGTTCTACACTCGTTCCAAACATCGGAACGCGAAAGACTCGCTATGAGCGACGGCAAACCGGGATCTGGGAAACTCGCAGGCGTCGCCTTTGGTGCGACATCCGATCCGTTGGGAGATGGTCCCATTGATCGTCTGATCGGGCACTTCGAGGGCGCAGCCCAAGTCGAAGATGGTGTTGAGTTCTGGTGCGCGCGCGACCTCCAGAATCTCCTCGAATATGCAAAGTGGGATAACTTTCTGGAGGTCATCCAGAAAGCAAAAGTCGCCTGCGCGGGAAGCGGCCAAGGTGTTGAGAACCATTTTGCCGACGTCGGGAGAATGGTTCCGAGCCTAACGCCTCCAAGAGTCGTACTTCGGCAACGGGACGTCATATCGGCCTGTAAAGTCCGTGCACCCGGACTGACCGCTAGCTAAGCCGACGCCGGTCAGCGCCGCGAGTCGCTGCCTCACCCGTGCCAGAACGCGACGTTCGGCGTCAGTCTCGGCCTTCGCGTATGCCTCGGTCGCGACGGTTCGCATGTCGCCGATCTGACCGGCTGTCAGGGTGTACGGACAGGGCAGGACCGTTTTGATCATCCCTTTCTCGTCAAAGACCAGTAGCTTGGAATAAAGCTCTGAAGACCACGGCCAGTAGCCCTGAAATTCAAGACTGTCCTCGAAGCTCAGGTGTGTCAGTCCGCGTCCCTCGAGAAGGCCGGACTGACGTTGGCGCTCGCAGCGAGAGCCCACAAGCAGCGTTACACCCGCCCAGCGTTCGTTTGCGCTCCAAGCTGCGCAACCGTGGGCGAGGTTTCTGGTCCACCTCCAGTTAATCCCTGACTTGAGATCGTATGAGGCTGCCGCCTGGCTGGGCACGCCTTGCGGGCCTGGGATTAGACGCCCCAACCCCGACATCACTCCTGTTTCGGCCCCGCCACCGAAGAGCGACGCTGTGAAAATCACCGCTACAACAGCGCCAAATGCCAGCGTGACCAGCCTCATCCAATGCTCCCAAGGTAGAGAACGGTGGCTATGCTCGCCGGCAAGGCCACGCTTGTCATGCCAATTCCGTTCACAAGAGTGCGGGAAGCGGACATCCCGAACGTCGCATAAGGAGTCGTTAGCGGTCTTAAGGCCCGAGCTAGAAATCGGACCTTGGCCAAGGAGTCCACAATGGGACTGTGTTGACCGGTTCTGTCCACTAGCGGTCAGGCACGCTAGCCTCCTTAATCCTTTCCCTGTAATCCGCGCGGCCTGAACCGCCACGAAAGCCCACCCATGACCGAGCTCTACGACGTCGCCGCCATTGGCAACGCCATTGTCGACGTGATCGCGCCGGCGACCGACGCCTGGCTGGATGAGAACGAGCTGACCAAGGGCGCGATGATGCTGGTCGATCCGGCCCGCAGCGCCCTGCTCTATTCGCGGATGAACCAGGCGGTGGAGGCTTCGGGCGGGTCGGCGGCCAATACCATTGCCGGGCTGGCCAGTTTCGGTGGCAAGGGTGCCTTTATGGGCAAGGTGGCCGACGACGAGCTGGGCTGCACGTTTGCCCGCGACATGCGCGAGATCGGGGCGCGGTTCGAGAACCTGCCTCTGGTTGGCGGCCCGGCGACGGCGGTCTCGATGATCAATGTCACGCCTGACGCCCAGCGCACCATGTGCACGTTTCTGGGGGCGTCGGTGGAGTTTACCGATACCGATGTGGATGCCGCC
>JANORH010000543.1:0-3043 GCA_031415215.1 Alphaproteobacteria bacterium
CTGGGTCTGCCCGCGCTGCTCGCCGGGCTGGCGGTGTCAGTCAGCCTGGTCCTGGACGGGGTGATCGAGCCGATGGCGGGTTCGATTTCGGATCGTACCAAGTCACGCCTCGGCCGCCGCCACCCCTATATGTATGCCGCCGCCCTGCCGATCGCGCTCTCGTTCTTTGCCATCTTCAACCCACCGGCGGGGTTGGGCGATACCGGACTGTTTGTCTGGTTCCTGGCGGGTGTCAGTGTCCTGCGCTGGAGCATGGCCTTCTACCATACGCCGCACATTGCGCTGGGCGGCGAGCTGTCGCCCAACTACGTCGAACGCTCCAAGGTGATGGCCTACAACAGCTTCTTCACCTGGGTGGGGGGCGCGTTGACCACGATCATCGCCCTGCGCATCTTCTTCAAGCGCACCGATGAATATCCGCGCGGTCTGCTGAATCCGGAGGCCTGGTCGCCCTACGCCCTGGTGATGGGGTCGGTGGCCTTCGTGATCCTGCTGGCGTCCGCCGCGCTGACCCACGACCGCATCAAGCATCTGCCGCAGCCGGCCAAGGAAACCCCGCCCTTCAGTGCGCTCGCCTTCTTTTCCGACGTGAAGTCGGCGATGACCAACGTCAACTATGTCTGGTTGCTGGTGGGCTTCTTCTTCCTGTCGCTGGCCCTGGGCCTGCGCACGGTGCTGCACGTCTATGTGAACACCTTCTTCTGGGGGCTCGACAGCGAAGAGCTCAGCTTCTTCGTGATCGGCACCTTCGCCGGCTATGCCACTGCCTTCATCATGGCCGCCCGCCTGCATGGCCGGTACGACAAGAAGACCACGATGATCGCCGCAGCCGTGACCTATGGCGTGGTTCCGGCCATTCCCATCGGCATGGGCCTGCTGGGCTTCTGGAGCCATGAAACCCCGTTCATCGTCCCCATCCTGATCGTCTTCTCGGCGATCTCGAGCGGTGCGCTGAGCGTGCTGTCGATCAGCGTCATGTCCGCGCTGGCCGATGTGGCCGATGAGAACGAAGCCAGGCACGGCATCCGTCAGGAAGGCGTGCTCTATTCCACCCGGACGCTGTTCGCGAAGGTCGACCAGGCGGTGGGCACGGCGCTCGCCGGACTGGTGCTGACCTTCATCGCATTCCCGGAGAAGGCCAAGCCGGGCCAGGTCGACGCCGAGGTGCTGCACAGTCTGGCGCTGTGGGACGGCGTGATCGCGGGTGTGCCCGCGGTAGTGGCCGCTTTCTTCTATGGCCGCTATCGGATCAACAAGGCGTCCTACGACCAGACCCGCGCCGCCATCGCCGCCCGGAAGGCGACTGTGCCGGTCCCGGCCGAGTAGCCGGCGCTCAGATGCCCGGGCAGGTCATCCCCAGTGGTTCTGTTCGTCGCCTTTCAGAGCCCGGCTCATGTAGTCGACCGACTTTTTCCAGCGTCCGTTGCCGACACCGCCGTCGCCGGGCGGGAAGTAGTCGCCGTGTCCGTAGGCGGGATCGGTGGGGATACGGCAGGTCGCGACCTTGGGTGCAGCTTCGGCGGGATTGGGCCCTTTGCGTCCCAGTGCGCCGTGCCAGGGGCTGTCCCGGTCGCCCAGAAACACATCCGTGACAAAATCACCGAGCGGATAGGCCGCCCTCAACACCAGGTCTTTGGTGGAAGTGAGGACCGAGATCCGTGTCGCCTTGCCCTTGACCGCCGCATAGCTGGCGGAGAGCACATCGTCGTCGACGGCGCCGGCGGTGATGCAGACCTGGGCGGCCGACCGCTCCAGGGTTCGCACGGCTTCAAGCAGGACGCGCCCGCCAAGGCTGTGGGACACGAAATTGAAGCTGGCGGCGTTTGGCATGGCGGCGGTCAGCCACGCTGCCAGATAGCGTCCGCAGCTGGCCGCATCGCCGGACTCCCACGGATAGTTAACCACCGGAATCCAGCCGTCGCCGGGCCACGCGACGCCGAAGAACACCTGATCTGCCGTGAGAGCGAGTTGCCGCTCCAGACTGATGTAGGCCCGAACGGCGTCGGGGCGACTGACGTTGAAGCCGTGGATGGCGATAACAACCGCTTTGTCGGCGGTCCTGCGCGCCACTTCCGCCGGGGCTACGACGGTGTAGGTCGGGGTCTTGCCGCCGGTGCTTTCCCAGCAGTCAGCCCGTGCGATGGCGCCGGCATGCCCCCCAGTCCGCTGGTTGATGATCAGGACCACGGCCTACGCCTTGCCCAGTTTCAGCGCGCGCATCGCGGCCGTCAGCGAAGAGGTCAGATCCTTGGCCACCGGGGCAATCGGTACGGCGAGGATGCCAACCGCGACGGCCACCCAGAGAGGCGGCGGGCTTCCGCTCACGCCCCAGATGGCGCGGGCAGCAACGCTCAGCACGATGCAGAGCACACCGGCCAGCATCCGGCTGACATTGCGATATTGCTGTTCCGCCAGCTCAAAACCAGCATCCAGCCTGGCGTCCAGTACCGCCGAAAGCCGACCCAGCAGGTTCAGCTCCTGTTCGGTGAGGGATGTGCCGTTGGCCAGCTTCACAGCGACTGCCGTGAGTTTGGCGGGGTCCAGGCCCAGAGCTGCCGCCAGACCTGCGGCCGTGACCGGGGTGAGGCCCAGCTTCACCAGTGACCGCGCGACCGCCTTCTGCTCCACCTTGGCCATGCCGTTGATCCAGTTGGCGCGAATCAACACCCACCATTCACCGGTGCCCAGCGCCTGATCCAGCGCGCCCTCGAACCGCGTCATGGCGCGTCGGATGTGGTTCAGGCCGATATTGGAGATGCCGCCATTGAACGCCTTGGAGGCATCCAGCAGCCCGAACGCCGCCGTCGCCAGCGCGCTCAGGGCCGCCAGCGCTGCGCCGACCTGGTCCAGGCTGATGGTCGTCGTCATCGTGCTCATCCTCCGCACGTCATATTTCGACGTTATGCAACTGAAAGACGGTTTTTCCGCCGTGTCAATTCTGGGCTGATCCGTCCATCGTCGCCCACGGGCACGTTGGCTGATAAGACGATATTCAGAGGCAGTGCGCGGGGCTCCAGGGGCCGGGTATGTCGTGTGCCAGAAT
>JANORH010000544.1:0-2762 GCA_031415215.1 Alphaproteobacteria bacterium
GTGGAAGTGAACGTCGTCCACCCCCGCAGCAGGCTCCCCCGGCAACCGTGATGCGTAGAAATAGGTGATGTCGTTGTCGTCGCTGCCCAACAGGTTCAGGATATCGAGCGACACCACGGTCGTCCCGAAGGTGTAGGCATAGGCCAGGTTGACCGCAGTGGCCGATCTGGATCGCGCGGTGTTGTCTTCGATCAGGGGCGCAGGCCCCAGTCGACGGAGAGTGACCTGGGCAACGCTGTCCTGGGTCACGCGCACGGTCGCGCCAGCCGTGACAACATACTCCAGGGCGTTCGGGATGCGGCTACCACCGGGCGGATCGCCGCGATAGCGGGCGCGGGTGGTGGCACCGGAGAGGTCGAGATTGACGCCGGGGCGCGGCGACCAGCTGAGCAGGACTTCGGCACCCAACCGATTTGTCCCACCGGTGCTTTCGGTGTCGCCAGCGTCACCCACATAGACGAGTTCTGACGCCAGCCTGAGGGCCCATATCGAAAGGCTGACTTTCAGTCCGCCGGCTTCATAACGCAGACCGGCCTCGGCACCGTCTGCGGCCGAGAACAGCGGGACCTTGTCTACCGCCGTCAGCGCGACAGGCGCCACCGTTTGTACTGCGCCGCGTGCATCGTTTGAATGATATCCCCGCCCGGCGTCGGCATAGACCTCGACGAAGGATGACAAGCGCCAGGCCACTGTCAGTTTCGGGCTCAGGAAGGCGTCGTCAGCGTCGCCGGAATTGGCCCGGTTGTCAGAATTTACGTCCACATGGATGGCGTCTCCTCTGAGACCCAACGTGGCGCGGACTGGACCGGAGGACCAGTCTGCCTGACCCCAGATTGCGGCGGACCATTCGCGCACCTCATCCTGCCGATCCGTCGACAGGCGCTGGCGCGCCCGGGTACGATAGAGCCCCACTTTACCGATGTCGTCGAGGCGGGTCTCGGCACCGGCGCGCAACGACCAATCAGAATCGGCAGGGCGCCAGGTTCGATAGCCGGATGCACCGACGATCCAGCGATCCTCGGCCTGTTCAAATTGATCGCCGTTGACAGGATCGTCGAGGAAGTAGGTGAAGTTTGACCAGAGGTTGAGACTGTAGCGTTGAAGGTAGACGACGGTGTCGCTGTCGCTATCCAGGAGGCGGCGGGCGGACACGATCAAGCGCGTGGTCTTGCCGCCATCCGTGCTGTCGACTGTCCCGAGTCGGGAGAGCTGTCCTGTTGTCACGGCCCGGGCCGGAATTTGGTCGGTGGAGTTCCATTTCGCATCGTAAGCCAAAGCGGAAATCGACCAGTCACCAATGCCGAGGCGACCAAACAGACTGCCCTTGCGAAGGTTTTCGTCACGATCCCAGGGACCGTTGGAGGTGGTCACGTCTATGCCCAGCAGTCCCGGTCCCACGTTCAAGCCGGCTACCAGACGGCCGAGCCCGGTCTCGCCGCCCTGAGCCTGAATGAAACTCTGGGGTAGCGACGGAAAGGTCCGGAACGCAGCCGAGCCCGCAGCAGAGAAGTCACCCGCTTCGGCGAAGTACGGCCCCTTGCGATAGTCGATCGTCTGGACCAGCTCCGGGGTCACGCCGTTGACGTCGAGATAGCCCTGGCCGTGGGCATGAGTGCGTAGGTTCAGCGGAACGCCGTCGAGCGAGATCGAGAAGTCCGTGCCGTGATCGAGGTTGAATCCGCGCAGGAAATACTGATTGGCCTTGCCTGATCCTGAGTGCTGCGTGACCGCCAGACCGGGCATCACCTCGGCGAGCTCGCCGGGTCTCAATAGGGGACGATTGGCGTAGGCACCGTAGGAAACCTGACCCTCGCCGGCCGAAGTCGCCGCCCCGATCCGGCCTTCGCGCTTGCCCCAGACATAGACCTGGTCAATCTCGGTCGGTGCCGTGGCGACAGGGCCATCCTCGGTCTCGGCGGTCGCCAGTCCTGGTGCCAGGAGGGCGCAGGCCCCGATGGCAAATCCAATGCGCCACATCTTTCGGATCCCCGGGCTGTAGGAACTATTTTCCAAAACTTCCTACAGCAGAACAGCGTTTGCCGGGATGCAACGGTGTTGGCAACCCTGTCGTCCAGCGTCACTGTCGCTATGTCAGGAGACTCCATGCAGCGCGTAACGATATCCCTCGATGAGACCCTTGCGGAGGCCTTCGATCTGGTCGTGGCCGAACAGGCCTACGGAAGCCGGTCCGAAGCCGTGCGCGATCTGGTGCGCAAGGCCATATCAACGCGCCGGGACCAGGCAAGTGAGGGCGATTGCGTGGCCAATCTGTCCTACGTCTACAACCACACAGTCAGATCCCTGGCGCAGCGGCTTACGGCCATCAGCCACGCTCACCATGATCTGGTGGTGGCAACTTTCCACATCCATCTGGATCACGACCACTGTCTGGAGACCACCATGTTGAAAGGTGCGACAGTTCGTGTACGCGCGTTGGCCGATGCAATCCGGGCTGAGAGGGGGGTTCGATTTGGTGAACTCAATCTGATCGCGGTCGAACCGAATGCGCATCACGCGCAGCATAGCCACGATCATCAGCATGACCGGTGCGATCACATGACCCCGGAACCAGGATAAGGCGATGCGCCATCGCGCCCAGAGGCGCTGGCCCCGCAGGGCCCCGTCCACCTTCGGGGTGATTGCAACGGTTGTCTAAATAGGCCCACCGATCTGAGGCCGTTGTTTGGTGCGCGGGTCAAGCCCGCCCACCGAACGACTGACCCTGACACGCCGACCCCATCTCAGTGCGTCTGGGTAATCGT
>JANORH010000545.1:0-2012 GCA_031415215.1 Alphaproteobacteria bacterium
CATAGGCCACTTCGCTGTTCACCACCGTGAACAGGATCGCCCCCGTGGTCGACTTGATGCCTCTGAAGGTCACTGTCAGGCTGGAGGTATCGGCGGCGCGGCTGGCGGGCGTCAGCGCCACCATTCCGACGATCAGGCTAAGGACGAGAGGCAAGGTCTTCACGGGTCAACTCCACGGTTTGGCTTGGCGATGACCTGAACCTGACAGCGGTTTCAGCGGCCGCACGCCCAGATGCGCAGACTGTCGCCCGGACTGCGCCAATGACAACCGGCGCCGTTCGCGATGCGCGAACGGCGCCGCTGTTCAGGCCGCTCGCGCGTCGTCACCATAGATCGGGGCGTCATCCGCCGGCAGGAACGCCTTGCCCAGGATCGAGTCCGAGATCTTTTCGGCGATCATCATGGTCGGCGCATTGGTGTTGCCGCCGATCAGCGTGGGCATCACCGAGGCGTCGATCACCCGCAGGCCCTTGATTCCCATGACCCGGCAGTCGGCGTCGACCACTGCCATCGCATCACCCGCCACGCCCATCCGGCAGGTGCCCACGGGGTGATAGATCGTCTCGGCGTGGCCCTTGATCCAGGTATCAATCTCGGCATCGCTCTGCACGGCGTTGCCCGGGATCAGTTCTCCGGAATTGAACGGCGCCAGCGCCGGCTGTCCGGCCACCTGGCGCATCATCTTCAGTCCCTCGCGCAGGGCGCGGCGATCTTCCTCAGCGGCCAGATAGTTCGCAAAGATCGCCGGATCATCGAACGGATCGGTCGATCGCAGGCCGACCCGGCCGATACTCTCGGGGCGCAGCTGGCAGATGTGGAACGTAAACCCGTCCTGCGGCTCCGGTGCCGTGTCGCGCGTGCCGTGGCCGGGGGTCACGGCCAGCACCACGTGAACCTGCAAATCGGGTCGGTCGAGGTCGGGTCGCGACTTCAGAAACGCACCCGACTCCAGCGGAAACCGGCTGCCCGGCCCCTTCTTGAACAGCATATAGGTCAGGCCGATCAGCAGGGTCCTGAGGCCCTTGGTCTGCGAATACATGGTGATCGGCTTGGGGCACGCCCAGGCGATCGACAGGTCCAGATGGTCCTGCAAATTGGCCCCGACGCCTTTCAGCGCATGCACCACCGGTATCCCGTGGCGGCCCAGCTCATCCGGATCACCGATGCCCGACAGTTGCAGGATCTGCGGCGACTGCACCGCCCCGGCGCACACCAGCACCTCGGCATTGGCGTGGACCACCGTTCGCACCCGCGTGGTCTCGTCGGCATACTCGACGCCGGTGCAGCGCCCGTCCTCCAGGATCAGCCGTGTTGTGCGCGCGCCGGTGATGCAGGTCAGGTTGGACCGCCCCAACACCGGATGCAGATAACCCTTGGCCGCACTCCAGCGCTCGCCGCCAGAGATCGTGTGCTGATAAGGCCCCCAGCCTTCCTGCTGAAAGCCATTGAAGTCGGCGGTCACCTTGTGACCCGCCTGACGTCCGGCCTCGATGGTCGCCTGATAGATCGGGTTTGGATCGGCTGACTTCGTCACCTTCAACGGCCCGTCGCCGCCGTGCCAGGCATCAACTCCGTCTTCGAGGCTTTCCGAGCGTTTGAAGTACGGCAGCACGTCCTTGTACGCCCAGCCCTCCAGGCCCATCTGGCGCCATTGGTCGTAATCACGCGCGTGGCCGCGGATATAGACCATGCCGTTGATCGACGATGACCCGCCCCAGCCCTTGCCCCGTGGCCAGAACAGCTTGCGGCCATCCAGATGCGGTTCGGCCTCAGTCCAGAAGCCCCAGTTATAGGTGCCCTTGTCCGGAATCAGCTGGGCCACCCCCGCCGGCATCCGCACCATCAGTGCGTTGTCCTTGACCCCGGCCTCGAGCAACAGCACCGACTTCGTCCCGTCCGCCGTCAGCCGGTTGGCCAGCACACAACCCGCCGAACCCGCGCCGATGATAATGTAGTCGTAACTGTCCACGCCGTGTCGTCCCTGAGCCCTGTTGAGTGCCCGGGACACTGGC
>JANORH010000546.1:0-23930 GCA_031415215.1 Alphaproteobacteria bacterium
GTCGCGCCGCCCCGCACGGGCAAGACCATGCTGCTGCAAAGCATCGCGCAGTCGGTGGCCAAGAACCACCCCGAGATCTACCTGATCGTGCTGCTGATCGACGAGCGCCCGGAAGAAGTCACCGACATGCAGCGATCGGTCGACGGCGAAGTGATCTCGTCGACCTTCGACGAGCCGGCACAGCGCCACGTCCAGGTCGCCGAGATGGTGATCGAAAAGGCCAAGCGCCTGGTCGAGCACAAGCGCGACGTGGTGATCCTGTTGGACAGCGTCACCCGTCTGGGCCGCGCCTACAACACCGTGGTGCCGTCGTCTGGAAAGGTGCTGACCGGAGGTGTGGACGCCAACGCGCTGCAACGGCCCAAGCGCTTCTTCGGGGCGGCGCGGAACATCGAGGAAGGCGGCTCGCTGACCATCATCGCCACGGCGCTGATCGACACCGGCAGCCGGATGGACGAGGTGATCTTCGAAGAGTTCAAGGGCACGGGTAACTCGGAAATCGTGCTGGACCGCAAGGTCGCCGACAAGCGGATCTATCCGGCCATCGACGTGCTGAAGTCGGGCACCCGCAAGGACGAACTGATCACGCCGAAGGACCAGCTGCAGAAGACCTATATCCTGCGTCGTATCCTGTCGCCGATGGGCGCTCAGGATGCCATCGAGTTCCTGCTGGACAAGCTGCGGTCGTCCAAGAACAACGACGAGTTCTTCCAGTCGATGAATACCTGATCGAGTGGACCGAAAAACCTGAGGGACTTCAGAATCTTACGGGTTCTTGAAAAGCCGGACTTGTAAAATTGGCTCTGTGGCGGATTGGCAGTCTTTAGGCGGGTCTCTGTGCTCCCCGCTGCGCTGTAGAGGCTGACGGACTCAGGCGGTTCAATCGGCAGCGGTGAAGTTGCGGGCCGTCGCGCGCAAACCCCATTTGCCCAGTTTGCCCTCGCTTGAGTCCTCCCGCTGCTGGCGGTGCTCAGACCAGGGGAGAGGAATTGGGCGCGGGGCCTACCATCGGGCCTACTGCGCCTGACCGGGTAGGGCCAATTCCTACCTGCGGGTGGGTGTTTCACGTGAAACAACCGGGGGCGGGTGGTGAGCCCCCTCCGTCTCGACGCCTCGCGCCGATCCACCTCCCCCGAAATCGGGGGAGGAGCGGGCGTCGGTTACGCTCCTCACCCGTGGCAACGGGGGAGGTGGTGGCGGAGCCGACGGAGGGGGTGAGTGCACGCGCCGAGCCCGGTCCCCCTTCGCCGTAATCGGGGAAGGCAAGGGGTCTTTGAGCCTATGGCAGCAACAAACTCGCGCCCACGGTCGCGCGGCTTTCGAGGGCTTCGTGGGCTTGGCGGGCGTTGTCCAGGCTGAAGGTCTGGCCGATTTCGATGTTGATTTTGCCAGAGGCCACCATGCCGAAGACCAGGCCGGCGCTGGCATCGAGTTCTTCGGTCGAGACCACGTAGTCGCCCAGGGTGGGGCGGGTCAGGTATAGCGAGCCTCCGGCGGCGAGGCGGCCCGGGGCAAAGGGCGGTGCCGCGCCAGACGCGTTGCCGAAGCTGACGAACAGGCCCCGGCGAGCCAGGCTGGCCAGGGTGCCCTCGAAGGTGTCCTTGCCGACGGAGTCATAGGCCACCGGCACGCCAACGCCGCCGGTGATGCGGCGCACCTCGGCGGCGACGTCCTGCTCGCGGTAGAGGATCACGTGATCAGCGCCCAGGGCGCGGGCTTTTTCAGCCTTGGCCTCAGAACCGACAGTGGCGATGACGGTGGCGCCAATAGCCTTCAGCCATTGGGTCATGATCTGGCCAACGCCGCCCACGGCGGCGTGTACCAGAACAGTTTCGCCCGCTCTGACGGCATAGGTGCGACGAACCAGGGCCTCGGTGGTCATGCCCTTCAGCAAGATGGCGGCGGCCACTCTGGTGGTGATCGCGTCGGGGATCGCGATGGCACGGTCGGCCCGCACGACGCTGGCCTCGGCGTAGGCGCCACTGGAACCCATCGTTGCCACCCGGTCGCCGACCCTGACCCGCGTCACGCCGTCGCCCACCGCTTCCACGACCCCGGCGACTTCGCTGCCCGGGATGGCCGGCAGCTTTACGGGGTACAGCCCGGTGCGCTGGTAGGTCTCGATGAAGTTGATGCCGATCGCCTCGTGACGGATCAGGATCTGGCCGGGTCCCGGCGTGGGCGTGTCGATCTTGACGAGCTCAAGGACCTCAGGACCCCCGGTGCGTTCAAAGCGGATGGCGCGCATGGAACAATCTTCCTTCAGACAGTGTTTCGCTGTGATCTTGGCCTGCCGGGCGCGCTGCGACTAGCTAAGAACGCCAAGGCGCGTGCATATGGGCCGTCACAACAGAAAGGCCCCGATGCCATGAAGATGACTGTGGAAGTGGATTGCACGCCAGAGGAGGCGCGACGGTTCATGGGGTTGCCGGATGTCAGCGTGCTCAACGACCATCTGGTCAGCGAGATGAGCAAGCGGGTTGACGCCAATATCAACCTGTTGAACCCCGAGGACTTCATGAAGAACTGGATGAGCTTCGGGACCGGCGCTCAGGAGCAGTTCCGCAAATTCATGGAAGCCGCCACCAAAAAATGACCGACACGATCTACGCGCCGGCCACGGCTGCGGGCCGGGCTGCCGTGGCGGTGGTGCGGCTTTCGGGCCCGGGAACCCGCGCGGCGCTGCGGGCATTGGCGGGCGGCGTGCCCAAGGCGCGGCGTGCTAGCCTTAAGACTTTGCAGGCCACAGGCGGCGCGGCGATTGACCGAGCGCTTGTGCTCTATTTTCCAGGGCCGGACAGCTACACCGGCGAGGACGTGGCAGAGTTTCACGTGCACGGCGGGACGGCAGTGGTCGGGGCGCTGCTGGTGGAGCTGAACATCCTGGGCCTTCGGCTTGCCGAGCCGGGAGAGTTTACCCGGCGCGCCTTTGAAAACGGCAAACTTGATCTGGCGCAGGCCGAAGGCGTCGCTGATCTGATCGATGCGGAAACCGGGGCCCAGCACCGACAGGCGCTGGAGCAACTGGGGGGCCGCCTTTCGGATGTGCAGGCCCGGTGGACCGACGCCTTGACCCACGCGTTGGCCATGTACGAGGCGGCAGTGGATTTTCCGGACGAGGATGTGCCCGGCGATGTGGCGGCGCGCGCCCGGCCAGAGCTGGAAGGGTTGATCGGAGAGCTGGACGCCGCCGTTCTGGACGCGACGCGAGGCGAGCGCGTGCGCGAAGGGTTTCGCATCGCCCTGATCGGTGCCCCCAACGCCGGCAAGAGCACGCTGCTCAACGCCCTGGTTGGACGTGACGCGGCGATTGTCACGGCGACGCCTGGAACAACGCGCGACATTATCGAAGTGCCGATGGTTTTGGGCGGCTATAGGGTGATCATCGCCGATACCGCTGGCCTGAGGGACACTGACGACGAGATTGAAGCCGAAGGCGTACGCCGGGCGCAGGCCTGGGCGGGTCAGTCAGACCTGCGGGTATGGCTGGCGGACGGGATGGACCCACAGGGCAACTTTGACGGTGCCCGCGATGAGGACATTCTGCTGGTGACCAAGCGTGATCTGGGCGAGGGGGTCGTGGGCCTCCGCGGTGAGCCTTTTACCGTCCGTAGCCCGAATGACGTAGCCTGGCTGGAGCGGACGTTGACGGGCGCGGTGGTGGAGGCGCTGGCGGGGACCGAGCCGCCTGTGGCGACGCGACTGCGGCACCAGGAATTGCTGTCGGAGGCGGCGGTGCGGCTTCGTCAGGCGCTGGCTCAGGACGAACACCTTGAACTGGCGGCCGAAGATGTGCGACTGGCGGCGCGTGCGCTGGATCGGATTACCGGGCGGATAGACCCGGAACAGGTGCTGGGCCGGATTTTTTCCACCTTTTGCATCGGCAAATAGGTGTTTCACGTGAAACAGGCGTCTTCGACATGATCACCGACCTGCTCGGTATCCTCATTCTGATTTTACCGCCACACCTCGTGCTGGGCTTTGTGCTGGGGCGGACGGCATCGATCCGCGCTTTCATCCTTGAGGCGGGCGCGATCATGGGAATCGGCTTGCTGGTGCTGGTGGGCTGGATCCCGGGATTCACGGCGGGGCATACCGCCGAGGGTCTGATGGGGCTGTATGGCGTGGTGGGCGCGGCGCTGCCGCTGGTCGGTCTGGCCTACGCAGCCGGCGTGGTCCTGCGGTGGCCGGTGCGGCTGCCGAAGGAAGGATTCCTCTGGCGGGTGACCCGGAGCCGCTGATCGCCTATACCAGCCGCCGCATGACCTGGGATGTAATCGTCATTGGTGGAGGCCACGCCGGCTGTGAAGCGGCGGCGGCGGCGGCGCGTTTCGGCGCCAGCACGCTGCTGTTGACCCACAAGCTCGAAACGATCGGCGAGATGAGCTGCAATCCGGCCATCGGTGGGCTGGGCAAGGGGCACCTGGTCCGGGAAATCGATGCGCTGGACGGCGTGATGGGTCGGCTGGCCGATGTGGCGGGTATCCAGTTCCGGATGCTGAATCGCTCGAAGGGCGCGGCGGTGCGGGGGCCGCGGAGCCAGATCGACCGGAAGCTTTATCGTCAAGCCATGCAGGCGGAATTGGGTGCGACGCCGAACCTGACCATCATCGCCGAGGCCGTCGAGGACCTGATTGTGGTCGATGGCGCGGTCGTGGGTGTCGTCGGCGCCAGCGAGACCAAATATCGCGCCGGGCGCGTGGTGCTGACCACGGGCACCTTCCTGAAGGGGGTCATTCATCAGGGCGACCAGCGCATTCCGGCGGGGCGAATGGGTGATGCCCCCGCAATCGGCCTGTCGGACCGGCTCTATGCGTCGGGTCTGAAGATGGGGCGGCTGAAAACCGGCACCCCGGCGCGGCTGGATGGCTCGACCATCGTTTGGGACGGCCTGGAGATTCAGGACGCCGACGCTGAGCCCATACCTTTTTCGTTTTTGACGGGCTCCATCACCACGCCCCAGGTCCAGTGTGGCATCACCTGGACCACCGAGGCTACGCACGCGATCATCGCCGAGCGGTTGGGCGAGTCGGCGGTCTATGGCGGGCGCGTTTCGGGCCGGGGTCCGCGATATTGCCCGTCCATCGAGGACAAAGTGGTCCGGTTCCGCGACAAGACCAGCCACCAGATCTTCCTGGAGCCGGAGGGGCTGGACGACACCACCGTCTATCCGAACGGCATCTCGACCTCGGTTTCGGCGGAGACGCAGGATCTGTTCCTGCGCACCATACCCGGGCTTGAGCAGGTGGTGGTAAAGCGCCACGGCTATGCCATCGAGTATGACTATGTTGATCCGCGCGAGCTCTATCCCACCCTGGAGGTGAAGCGCCTGCCGGGCCTCTATCTGGCCGGTCAGATCAACGGCACCACGGGTTATGAGGAGGCGGCGGCTCAAGGGCTGGTGGCGGGACTGAACGCGGCGCGGGCTGCCTCTGGAGCCGATGCCGTCGAGTTTGCCCGCAGCGAGGCCTATATCGGCGTGATGATCGACGATCTGGTGACCAAGGGTGTCACAGAGCCCTATCGGATGTTCACCAGCCGCGCCGAATACCGGTTGACGTTGCGGGCCGACAATGCCGACCAAAGGCTGACCGGCAAGGGTATGGAGCTGGGCGTCGTAGGCGCGGTGCGCGGCGCGGCTTTTACGGAGAAGGCCCAGGCATTGGCTGAGGCGCGGGCGACGGCGCGGGGGCTGACCTTGACGTCAACGGCAGCGGCCAAGGCGGGGTTGCCCGTCAAGGCGGACGGCCAGCGGCGTAACCTGATCGAATTTTTGGCCTATCCGACCATCGGTTTCGGCGATCTGGCGCAGATTTGGCCGGAAATTGCTGGCTGGCGGCCAGAGGTGCGCGAGCAGGTAGAGATCGATGCGGCCTATTCCGGATATCTGGATCGCCAGGTCGCCGACGTCGAGGCGTTCCGGCGCGATGAGGACCTGCGCCTGCCGGCGGAGCTGGACTACGCGGCGATTGGTGGGCTGTCGAACGAGGTGCGGGAAAAATTGCTGGCCGTGCGCCCGACGACTTTGGGCCAGGCGGGCAGGATCGAGGGTGTGACGCCGGGGGCGTTGACGGCGCTGTTGGCGTATGTGCGACGCAGGGCCGCGTGAAAGCGCCGCGCGATGGCAGCGCCCCCAACGCCCCCAACGCCCCCTCCACCCCTTCGGGGTCCCCCTCCCTCGCAGGCGGGAGAGGAGCGGAGGCGTCCAGTTCCTCACCCGTGCCAACGGAGGAGGTGGCGGCGAAGCCAACGGAGGGGGCGTCGCGGCGGGTAACTGATGCGATGGGTTTTGCCAGGGCGACGAAGGCGACCCCGTCGCAGATCGCTGATCTGACACGGTTCCTTGAGCTTTTGACCGAGTGGAATGCCAACATGAACCTGGTGGGACCAGCCAGCCTGCCCGACTTCTGGAACCGGCATGCGTGGGATTCGGCGCAACTTCTGCGGTTGGCACCAAATGCGCTGACCTGGGCGGATCTGGGCGCCGGGGCCGGGCTTCCGGGATTGGTGCTGGCGATCCTGGGAAAGGGACGACCTCAGTTTCACGTGCATCTGGTGGAAAGCATGACCAAGCGATGCCGGTTTTTGACCGAGGTGGTCAGCGAGCTGGACCTGCCGGCCACCGTTCACAATGCGAGAGCCGAGACTCTGACCCTCGCGGTCGATATCGTGACGGCGCGCGCTTGTGCCCCGCTGCACCGCCTGTTTGGGTATGCCCGGTCATACCTGGCGATGGGCGCGCAGGGGTTGTTCCTCAAGGGACAAGATGTGGTGGCAGATATGACCGAGGCCGCAAGATATTGGGAGTATGAGGCTGACGTGGTTCCGTCCCTGAGTGACCCCGGAGGCCGCATCGTGCGGGTGAAAAGGCTCGGCCGTGCCCGGAAAGTCTGAGTCATACCAAAAGAAAGACGGGGCCTTACGCGTTCTGGTCGTCGCCAATCAGAAGGGCGGTGTGGGCAAGACCACAACCGCCATCAATCTGGGCACCGCGCTGGCCGCCGTCGGCGAAAAGGTGCTGCTGATTGACTCTGATCCCCAAGGCAACGCCTCCACGGGTCTGGGCGTTGGTCGGGCGCAACGCCGCAACACACTCTACGACGTATTGATGGGTGAAAAGCCGATCTCGGACGCCTTTGTGAAGACCACGGTGCCGGGACTTGACCTTGTTCCGTCGGATCCGGACCTATCGGGGGTTGAGCTGGAGCTTGGCCAACACGCGCGTCGGTCGTTCAAGCTGCGTGATGCGCTGGAACCGCTGCGAGACGGCCGAAGCTATACCTATGTGCTCATCGACTGTCCGCCGTCGCTGAACCTGTTGACCGTCAACGCGATGGCGGCAGCCGACGCGGTGCTGGTGCCGCTGCAATGCGAGTTTTTTGCACTGGAGGGCCTCAGCCAGCTGATGCGCACGATCGAGCTGGTGCGGGGCAGTCTGAACCCCCGGCTGGAGATCCAGGGCATCGTGCTGACCATGTACGATCGGCGAAATTCCCTTTCCGAACAGGTAGCTGGCGACGTGCGCGGCCACTTCGGCGAGACGGTTTACCAGACCGTGATCCCGCGCAATGTGCGGGTGTCGGAGGCCCCGAGTTTCGGCAAGCCAGTGCTGGTCTATGATTTGAAATGCGCGGGCAGTCAGGCCTATCTGAAGCTGGCACGCGAGGTCGTGCTGCGCGAACGCAAGCGGCGCGCCCAACACCTGGAAATGAGCTGATGGCGGAACAACGCAGGGGACTGGGTCGGGGCCTTTCAGCGTTGCTGGGCGAGGCCGAAGACATCGCCCATGCCGGCGAGCCCGCCGATGGGGTTCGTGTCATTCCGATCGAGCTGGTCCACAGCAATCCCGACCAGCCGCGGCAGTTCTTCCGGGAGGACGATCTTGCCACGTTGGCCGAGTCGATCCGCGACAAGGGTGTGTTGCAGCCGATCCTCGTGCGGCCCTCGCCGCGTACGACCGGCGAGTACGAGATCGTGGCTGGCGAGCGTCGCTGGCGGGCGGCGCAACTGGCGGGGTTACGGGTTATCCCGGCGCTGGTGCGAACGCTGGACGACGAGCGGGCGCTGGAAATCTCGATTGTCGAGAATGTTCAACGCGAAGACCTCAACGCCATGGAAGAGGCGCAGGCCTATCGCGCGTTGATGCAACGGTTCGGGCACACCCAGGACCAGGCGGCGAAATCAGTCGGCAAGAGCCGCAGTCATGTGGCCAACACCATCCGGCTGCTGCAGTTGCCGGAGAGCGTGCAGCAACACGTGATCCACGGACGGTTGAGTGCAGGTCATGCGCGAGCGCTGTTGTCGGCCGAACACCCGGAACGTGTTGCCGAACTGGTGGTGGAACAGCAGCTTTCGGTGCGTGACGCCGAGGCCATGGTTCGAGGCAAGGCCGTGGGGCCGAAGAAGGCGTCAGGGCCGCGCAAATCGAAAGACGCCGATACCGCCTCGCTGGAGGTCGACCTGGAAGACGCGCTGGGTATGAGCGTCGACGTGGCGGATCGTGGCGGCGCCGGTGAGGTGCGGATCAGGTACGCTAGCCTGGAACAGCTGGATGAGCTTTGCCGTCGCCTGATGCGGCGCTGAGACCGTAGCCGGCGAAGGTGGTGTCCACCCGCGGGTCTGAAGTCCTGGCCGCGGCGAGGTCAGCCTGAGCAAGGTCTGTCTGACCAAGCCGCAGGCGGGTCAGCGCCCGCCCGAACAGCGACTCTGCCAGGCGAGGCCGTAGCTTGAGGGCTGCGTTGTAGGCGGTCAGCGCCTCCAGCAGACGCCCCAGGCGCATCAGCACGAACGCGCGGCTGTCGACCGCGTTGGCTTGATTTGGCTCAAGTTTCAGCGCTGCATCGCAGTCGGCCAGGGCAGTTTCCAGGGCAAAGTTCCGGATTGCCTGCTGCCAGCAGAGCCCATTCAGCTGTTCAGCGTCGGCGGCGTGTTTCGAACGGATGGCGGCGAAATCCCTTGCAGCCAGCGGCTTGCGCCCTGCCCGGACATAGACGTCGGCGCGGGCGAGCAGCAGGGCCGGATCGCCGGGGTGCGCCTTCAACGCTGTGGTCAGGCCCGCGAGGGCCTCATCATAGCGGCCAGCCTCGCCCAGAGCATCCGCCCGGCGGGCAGCGGTAAGCACCAGACCGGGCTCCAGGAGGTCTGCGGCACCGATATCGCTGAGCTTTCCGGCCAGGTCCGCGGCTGGCCGTCGGAGGGCCCGGGTCATGTGGGCTTCTACCGTGGGCTTGATCGTAATGGCGCGCGCGAAGGCTTTGTCGGCCTCATCTGATCGCCCCATCATGGCCAGCAGCGAGCCACGATAGATGTGCAGCCGGGCTTCGGCCGGTGTCTTCGCCAGCGCCGCGTCCAACTCAGCCAGCGCCTGATCGCGTCGGCCTGCGGCGGTGTAGATCTCGAAGCGGATTAACCGGGCTTCGAGGCGGTCGGGGGCGAGACGTTCCAGCTCGGCGGCGACGGTCAGGGCCTTGTCGGTCTCATCCATGGCGATGTAGGCCCCGGCCTGGGCGGCAAGGGCAAAGGTGTTGCCAGCGCGCAGGTCGGCAGCCCGGCCAAAAGCGGCGGCGGCCTCGGCGTGGCGGCCCTCACGCATGGCGATCATGCCGACCCCATGCAGGGCCACGTGATTGCGGGGGTCCAGCTCCAGCGCCTTGGCGGCATCAGCCTTGGCCTCGGCGAGCTTGCCGCCGTAAAGGTTGCCAAGGGCCCGGTTGGAATAGGCGAAGGCTGACTTCGGGTCGAGCTCAACGGCCTTGTTGAAGTCCGCCAGCGCCAGGTCGTTCTTGCTGGTGTTCAGGAAGACGCCGCCGCGCTCGATATAGGCGTCGGCGGTGGTAGGGGTGTTCGCGGCCAGGGCGGCCAGATCCTGGTCGGTGGGCCGATAGTTGCCGGGCGCACGCAACAGGACCCGGACCTTGGCCAGCTCTGCGGCGGGGTCTTTGGCGGCCTTGACCTCGGCGGCAGACACCTCGCGTACCAGGCTGCGCTTGGTGACCTCCAGCGTGGCGACGCCCTTGGTGACGCGGGATTTGCGGCTGTAGGCGCGGCCGGCGATGCGGGTGTCGACATCCGGCCCTTCGAAGGCAAAACCGTCACCGCCCCGGGGTAAGGTCAGGGTCATCCTGAAAGCCTCATAGCCGGGAAAACCGTTCACCAGAAACGGCGCGTCTTGTGAGGGAGCAGCGGTATCCCGCTCAGGCAGCCGGTCAGTGCCCAGTTCAGCTGCGCGGATTCGCAGGGCCTGACCCTGGGGTTGGCGCTCGAACGGAAGCTTCGAGACGCCGTGTATGGTGAACCGCGTTGAACCGTCGGAGTCTTGTGTAGCGGCCACCGTCTTCACCTCAATCCAGGGAAAACCGACCCACATGGCCCGCATCATCTTGTCGCGATCCGGTGCAGACAGGTTGGCAAGGCCCGCAGCCATCATGCCGCCCATCGCTGGACCAACCAACATCTCGCCTTGCGTGGGGGCGGGCGCAGCAAGCCCTGCGGTGGCATCAATCCTGAGTTCGATCAGGGTGTCGGGCTCTGTCAGCGGAACGGGATCCAGCGGGACCAGCGATGCGCCGGCGTCGCGAAGGGGTAGTGCCCAGCGGAATGGCGGCACCCGGATAGCAGCCAGGCTGCGGTCGCCTGTGCGCGTGCCGTCCAGCCAATAGACCTGGCCGTCGATCACGGCACGGACGATCACATGGTCGAACGCCCCCATGGCCGGCAGTCGCGTCTCCAGCCCGTCCCCGCGCGTGGAATGAACAAGCGCGGCCTCGGCCTCGATGCCCAGCTCGTGCAGGAGGGCCATCAACAGCGCGGTCTTGGCCTTGCAGTCGCCGTAACGGCGCTCCCAGGTCTGGTCGGCCTCCGCCGGAATGTAACCGCCCAGGTTCAGCACCAGCGCCAGATAGCGAACCTTGTCCTCCACGAGGCTCAAGGCTGCGGCGGCCTGCACCCTCGGGTCGGTGGAGGTGGCGCGGATCCGGGCGACCTCGGCCTTCAAAGGACTGTTCGGGCCGAGGGTCGAGGCGCGCTCGAAATAGGGTGCCATCAGGCTGGAGACTTCGGACCAGGAGGTGAACTGGCTGAAGGACAGCTCGCGCAGGGGCAGGTATCGCTGCGGGGCGTTCGATGGAAACTTAGGAACGTCCGTGTCGCGCAGGTCGACCAGCAGCTCGACGCGACCCCCACTCCGGGTGACCTTGGGTGCATCGAGGCCCCGCCCGGCGCGCCACTGCAGAGGACGCGCCGCGTCCCAGGACGCGCGGATCCGCATCCGGTCGGCTTTAGCGAACGGCAGCGCGGTGTCGCGCTCGGAACGGCCCCGCAGCACAGGGTCGAGGTGCGTCGTGGTGTAGGCAATTTCCACCAGGTCGCCGACTTGCAGGCCCTCGGTCTGGAGTGTTGCCGTCAGAACGCCATCGACCATGGCCCGTTCCAGATTGGCCTCCCGACGAATGACGGTGAAGGTTTGTCGGGCCAGAATGTCGATGATCTGGCCGGCACGAATGATCCGCACCCGGTGGACCGCAATCGTATCCGTGTCCGGGTTCCAGGCCAGGGTGACCGAGCCCAGCGCGGCCAGACCCTGCGGTGTTCGCACTTGCACAACCTGGTCGACGAACTCGGAATCGCCTTCAGGGCTGAAATTCAGCTGCCGGTCCTGCAGAAGGATCCGGATGGGCGGGCCGCTGTCGCCGAGCGGCGGGGCGGTGACCTCCAACGGCTTCACCCAGGGGGCGGGAGCCGCCATCACCAGTTTGTCGGCCGCCAGCGCCGGGAAGCCCAACAGGCAGGCCAGCAGCGCAATCACAACTCTTGGCATGAAATCCTCAACCGGGCTCGCACCACGATAGCCCGGCTTGCAGGTCGTCGGAAGCGGGCGTCAGGCTTTATGGATCGGGTCGATCCAGGCCACGCCCTCCGGCGCTTCGGCGGGCTCGATGTCGAGGTTGACCACCACGGCGTCAGAGTCGCTGCGGACCAGCACGCAGCAGAGCGCCTCATCGCTGGAGGCATTGATCTCCTGATGTGGCACGAAGGGCGGCACATAGATGAAGTCGCCGGGACCAGCTTCGGCCGTGAACTCCAGGGCCTCGCCCCAGCGCATCCGGGCGCGACCGGACACCACATAGATCACACTTTCCAGCGGACCGTGGTGATGGGCACCGGTCTTGGCGTTGGCGTGGATGTGGACGGTGCCTGCCCAGAGTTTCTGGGCACCCATGCGAGCCCGGTCGATGGCGACGGCGCGGTCCATGCCCGGGGTCGTAGCGGTCACGGGGTCGAGTTGGTCACCGGGGACGACGCGGACGCCGGAGTGTTTCCAGCCGTCGTCGGGGGTGGGGACCGGGACGCTCATGAGGATGCGCTCGCTGTGTTGGGGCCTGTGGGCGCGGCGGGAACCCGACTTGCTTTAAGGATAGGGACCGGCCGTTTCAGCATTTCGCCCTTCATGGCGCCTTCGCCCCGATTGGGATCGACGGGCAGGGCGATGATCTTCTGGACCACATCCAGACCCTCTACGACCTGACCGAAAGCCGCGAAGCCCGGGTTCCTCGGATCCTTGGGGTCGGCGTCCAGATAGCTCATGTCGCCCAGGCAGATGAACCAGTCCGACTGGGCGGTGCCCGGTGCGTGGCGGCCCATGGAGATCGTGCCGTCGCCGTGCTTGAGGCCGGTCTTGAGGGTAGACTCATGGGCGATGGGCGGCAGGACCTTCCCGGGGTTGTTCTGCAGCCCACCCTGAATGCTGCCATAGTCGGTGGCCGTGTAGCCCACAGGCCGCGAGGCCCGGTAGAACGTGGCACCATTGAACAGGCCGCGATCCACATACCTCAGATAGTTGGCCGCCGTGATCGGGGCCTTGTCGGGGTATAGCTCTATGATGATGACGCCTTGTGCGGTTTCCAGCTTCACACGGGGGCGGGGCTTTGCGGCAAGCGGTGCGGGTGGCGCGTTCTCGGGGGCAGGGGTCTGGGCCTGGACCGCAGTGGTGGCGGCGAGGGCGGCGGCGAAGCTGATGAGGGTGCGGCGGAGCATGGAGGAAGAGTAGCGCATATGAAGCCAGTGGTGAATCGCGGTCTGGACCTGAGGATCGACATCCCTGAATCTGATCGTCATTGCCCGACTTGTTCGGGCAACCCATAGACGCAGGCGGACTTGAAGGAACCTCGGCGGCGACGCCTTTGTCCTTTTCGGCAAGCTCGGTGTTTATCGGTCACCCGACCAAGTCGGGTGATGACGAGCTTACTATTGTGGGATCGTACCTGTGTTGAAGCCGTGATTCAGATCAGGCGTCGAACGCCTGAATCCCAGGCACCCGATCGCGCCAGTCGGCGTCGCGGTCTTCGGTGATGCCCAGAAGTTGCAGGAAGCTGACGGCCGACAGAGGGCGGCCTGTGACCGAATTCTTCGCCGCCACGTAGAGCGGAACCACCACCCAGGAGGGCGGGAAGGCCTTGAGCTCGCGATCCGGCATGGCGCCAAGGTGTGGGCAGCGCTGCAAGGAGGCTTGCGCACATTTCAGATGCAGGGGCGCGATGGCGCCGGCGTCGAGCAGCACGCGGTCATTGTCCAGATCGGCGGGTAGTGCCGGACCGAAACCGCGAGCGCGCAACGCGCCAGCGGCAACGAAGTGACCCGTCTGACTCCAGCGGTCGCCGGCCTCCGTGGCCTCGCCGCACATCGGACAGAGCATGGCGCGGACGCTGTCGCGCTGCCGGCGCAGGTGGTTGCGCGAATAGAGCGGCTTGCCCAGGCCGGGTTTCCAGGCCTGAAGGGCGGCTTGCTGGCCATCAACGGTGGGGCAAGGGCCCACGCCGCCTTGAATCTCCTGCGTCCAACTGGTCACCCAGGGCACATCGAGGCCGATCTTCAACCTGGTGGGGATGACAGGCGCCATCTTGGGTGGACCTCGCACCTATTCGGCCAGTACGCGCAGGCGGTAGCTGTTCATGGCGGTCTCGCCAAGACGCTCCAGCAACCGCCAGTTGACGACGGCGCCGATGGGCGCGCCGACCACCGGGATCAACTGAGCCATTTTCGCGAGATCGATATAGTCGCGGTAGGTCTGCTGGAACGCGCGCCAGTCGAAATGTTCGAAGTCGGCCGGGTGGGTGCGGTCATCCCAGTTTTCCAGCGCGGCCAGGACAGTCGGGCGATGTGCCGGCCCGGAAAATGCCAGCTGGAAGATCTGCAGGATGAACAGCCGCTCCTCGAAGCGATCCGCCTCATGGCCATAGATGGCCGAAAGATCGAACAGCAGCTTCATCTTGATGACCAGCAGCGCCGGGAAGTCTGCCAGCGCCAGCCAGAAGCCACCGGCACCGGCCACGCCACCCTCGACGGCGGCGGTCTTGCGGTAGCCGTCGATGGCGGCGGCGGCGCGACGATCCCGTTCGGCCAGCGACGCGCCGATCAGCGGCTGGGCGGTGGTCAGGTCCGCGCCGGTGAGGATCGTTCGGGTCATGCCCTCGATGACAGTCGTCAGGGTGGCGTGTACCTGTTCCGGGATCATCCGGGTGATGCGGCCCTGTAGCCCCTTGGCCGCGCGATCCAGCGCGTTAGGGGGTTTGAGAACCCCGGCACGCCAGTGGGCGACCTCGGCGCGGGCCCACGTGTCGTAGGCGACCTCGTCGGTGCCATAGGGCGGGGCGGGGCGGGCTATTGCGCCAGCACCATCTGCAGGATCCAGGCACCGAACGCGGTCACGCCGGTTCCCACCAGAAGCCCGCGAACGAAACTGCCGTTACGATCCCACCAGACACGGCGGGCGCGCATGCGTTGGGCACGATCAACTTTGCGGCGCTGCATGATGGCCCTGTTCCCCCGAGGTTAGATCCTCTTCTAGCTTGTCCCGCCGTCCGGCGCACTCGATGCTGGATATGGATCAATCACAAGTCAGCTCGTCATTACCCGACCAAGTCGGGTAATGACGAGCATTTAAGAGGTATCGCGGCAACTGTCGAACAGGTGGTCCACATCAAACGACGAGCCCTGTTTCCTGCCCGACCGAACGGAAGGCGCGCTACCGAGAAGCGAAAGTGGAGGATCTGAGCATGCGACGACTGGTGTTTGCGATCCTTTGTGTGGCGGCGGCGGCCCTGAGCGCCTGCGCCAGGCCGGAGTTGGCGTGGCCGCAGCTGGAAAGCCGATATGGTAGCCCCGCGTCGCGCTATCTGGAGGTGGCGGGCGGGGTTCGCGTGCACTACCGCGACCAGGGCAACCGGGCTGGCAGGGCGGTGGTGCTGGTGCACGGGTTTGCGGCGTCGCTGCATGCCTGGGAGCCTTGGGTGGAACGTCTGTCCGCAGACTATCGGGTCGTCACGCTGGATCTGGCCGGCCACGGGCTGTCGCGGACACCTGACGGATACCGGATCTCCACCGGGGGACAGGTGGCGATCATCAATGCGGTGACCCGCAGCCTGGGGGTCGAACGGTTTGTATTGGGTGGAAACTCGATGGGCGGCGCGGTGGCGTGGAGCTATGCGCTGGCCCACCCGGACCGATTGCAGGGTCTGGTGCTGGTGGATGCCGCTGGCTGGCCGGTGGAAGGCAAGCGCGAAGGCTCGCCGCTGGCGTTCAGGCTATTGTCCAATCCTGCGGGTCGGGCTGTGCTCAAGAGCATTGACCTTCGGCCGCTGGCCGAGCGCGGTCTAAAGTCGGCCTATGTGGACGAGGCCCTGGTCACCGAGGCGTTGGTGGACCGGTACGTCAACATGGCGCTGGCCCCCGGCCGTCGTGAACTGATCCTCAATTCACAGTCTGGCCCGCGCGAGCCGGTCACCCGGGCGACGTTTGCAAAGATCAAGACGCCGACGCTGGTGATGACCGGCGAGGCGGACAAGGTGATCCCGGCGGCGGCCAGTCGCGGGTTGGCCGGGGCGATCCCGGGCGCGAAGCTGATCACCTATCCGGGCGTCGGCCATGTGCCGATGGAACAGATCCCTGACCTGTCGGCCAGGGATCTGAAAGCGTTCCTTGAAAGACTGCCACCCGGCTGACGGCGGCCTATTTGGTCTCGGCGATGGTCTTCATGGTGGCCATGATGCCGGCGAACATCTTTTGGCGGCGGTCCTTGTTGGCGACGCGCTGTTCGGCGGGGATGGACGTCTCGTCGAAGAACAGGCTGTAGACGAGCTTCGAGGTCTTTTTGTCCACCGGGCGGATCTCGACGGTGCCGTGATAAAGGATCGCCGGATTGATGTCAGCGTAGGTGTAGGACATGGGCGTCACGGCCACGATGACCTCTTCGACCCGACCCGCGATCTTGCGCAGCGCGCCCAGTTCGCCGTCCTTGCCCGCGGTGATCTCGCAAGGTGCTTTGAGCCAGGTGCCGATATCGCAATAGCCCTTGACCTTCGCCCAGGCTGTCGCTGCCGGGACGTTGATGGTGGTCTCCTGAACGATGGAGACATAGGTGCCCGGCGCAGCCTGAACGGCCCCCGCGAGGCTGAAGGCGGCGGCACAGGCGGCAAGGCCAGCGAACGGACGAATGGTCATGTGGTGTCCCCCTTTATGGTTGAGGCCACCTTGCACGGGTTCCCCAGGGAACGGCAAGGTGGTGCGTGACCGGCCTCTATCCTGCGGCGACGCGCCGCTTCACCGACACTCCGGCCACCGACAGCAGCGATTCCACGCAGTCGCGCACAGACTCATCGAGCGGTCGGAAAGTTACTCCGGTGACCGCGCGGATACGGTCGTTACGCAGGTCGGCGCTGGCCCAGATGCCCCGGAACCTGGCCTCGCGGGCCTTGATGTGGTCCGGGAAAGGATCGACCACGGTGGGCGTGTCGTGCGCCAGCTCGGGTAGCAGCCGGTCGATGTCGGCGCAGATATCCTCGACATTGCGGGCGTCTGTGGACCAGGCGATGTAGCGCTCGCCGTTTTTCACCTCGGCGCTTTCCAGCAGCCCGATGTGGCAGGCCGCGTCGTCGCGGACGTCGACGGTGAACCAGGGGCGGTAGGCGCCGTTCTGGACCAGCTCGCCCTTGAGCATGCCCTCGATCAGGTGCTGCCATGGACCCATGTCCTTCTGGTGGGCCGACTGGATGGGTCCCACATTGTCACCGGGACAGCAGGTGATGGCGTCCCAGGCCCCGCTGAGTTCGGCCGCCTCTGCAAACGCGCGCTCGGCCACCAGTTTAGCCATGGAATAGCCCTGACCGCGCTCCGGCGAGCGTTTGGGGTTCAGTTCGTCCGGAAAGCGGCCCTCAAAAAACACCGGTCGGCGGGTAATCTCGGCCAGATCGGCTTCCGAGATGACAGCGGCGATGCTGGAGGTGACCACAACACGGTTTACGGACCCGGATGCGTTGATGCTGGCGATCACGTGGTCGCAGACCCGGGTGATGTAGGCCTGATCGTCATAGCCGCTGACGTGGGAGATATGGGCGACGCCGTGACAGCCTTTGAATATCTCGTCGAAACAGCCGCCCCGGTCCAGGTCGGCGCTGTGCAGCGTCAGGCGACCCGACGCATACCCCGGCATGGCGCGCAGGAAACCGGTGCGCGCCAGATCGTCGGCATCGCGGACACAGGCCCGCACGCGATAGCCTCTGTCCAGCAACTGCCGCACCACCCAGCCGCCGAGGAATCCAGCCGCGCCGGTGACCGCGACCAGGCCGCGCTTGGGGATCGGTGACATGGGTGTTCCTCCGGGGGGCCGCGCTTTGGAGGCCTGATGGCAAAGGGCTTAGGTTGGCGCAGTAAGGTGGGTCAACCCGCGTCGCGACTTCACCCCTTCCGCAAGCGTGCACTCTGGGAGGCCATGAGCGCCAGGGCCCAGTCCTCGGGGATGATCTTTGCAAGCGCGGCGATGGCCTTGTTGGGGGTGCCTGGTACACAGACGGCACGGTTGGCCTCGACTGCCTCGTAGCCGGTCGCCGCTACCTCGTCCGCGCCTTGCCACATCCAGGGGGGCACAGCGGCGCTGAACTGGGCGCGGGTGCCGTTGACGTCGTGGAACTCGGAGTATGTCAGGCCGGGGCATAGCGCCGTGACATGGATGCCGTCGCCGGCCAGCTCGACATGCAGGCTCTGGGAGAGTCGGATCATATAGGCCTTGGTCGCGCCATAGAGGGTGTGGCCGCTTGAACCCGGCAACAGGCCCGCCAGTGATGCGACGTTGATGATCCGACCAAATTGACGCTCGCGCATACCGTCCAGCACGCGGTGCGCCAGCTCTGACGGTGCCGTCATCATCACCTGGATGAAGGCGGCCTGGTCCGGCCACAAGCTGTCGGCATAGGTTCCGCTCAGCCCATAGCCGGCATTGTTGATCAGCGCGTCGACCGCCCGGCCATGGGCGGTGAGGTGATCCAGGATCTGTCCGGGTGTCTCCGGTTCGGCGAGATCAGCTGTCACGGTCAGCGTCTCGACGCCTTAGCGATGGCGGATTTCAGCGGCCAGCGCCTCCAACCGGTCGCCGCGCCGCGCGGTCAGCGCCAGGTCATAGCCGTGACTGGCGAAAATCCGGGCAAATGCGGCGCCGATTCCAGCCGAAGCACCCGTCACAAGCGCCAGTTTGCGATCCATCGAAGTCTCCGGATTAATCGGGGCGAAACTAGAGAGGGCGCTGATCGTTTCAAAGCCTGGAATGTGAACGATTTCGCAGGTTCTGAGTCCTGCGATTGTACGGCATGCAGATTGGGTGTATTCGCGCCCGCCACTGCGGCATAGGGCCGCCTGGAGGGGTTAGTTCAACCCCTCGGAGATCACAGATGGCTGAAACGGCCGTCGACGCCGGTAAGGCGCCGGAAGACCCGTCGCATTCCCCCCACAAGGAGAAGTTCTGGGCGCTCGCGCTCGGCTCCGTGGGCGTGGTGTTTGGCGACATCGGGACCAGCCCGCTCTATGCCATGCGTGAGGCGCTGGCCCACAGCAAGGGCGGCGGCGGCGGCGAGCTCGCGGTGCTGGGCGTGGTCTCGCTGATTATCTGGGCGCTGATCCTGATCGTTACGATCAAATATGTCGTCTTCCTGATGCGGGCCGACAACAAGGGCGAAGGCGGGACGCTGGCCCTGATGGCGCTGGCGCAACGGGTCAGCCCCGGCGGCAGATCCTCCATCGTGTTTGTTCTGGGCATGGTTGGTGCGGCGTTGTTCTACGGCGACGGCATTATTACGCCGGCGATGTCGGTGCTGTCGGCGGTCGAAGGCATCGGCAAGGCACCCGGCATGGGCACCACCCTTGCGCCCTATGTGCTGCCGATTTCGGCGGGGATTCTGATTTCGCTGTTTCTGGTGCAGTCGCGGGGCACGGCCAGCATGGCCCGCTATTTCGGGCCGATCACGGCGCTCTGGTTCCTGACGCTGGCAGGGCTGGGCGTCTATCACATCTTTGATGACCTCTCGATCTTCCGGGCGTTGTCGCCTCACTACGGCGCTATCTTTCTGGTGGACAACGGGTTCCTGGGCTTCATCATTCTTGGCAGCGTGTTTCTGGCCGTCACCGGGGCCGAGGCGCTCTATGCGGATATGGGCCACTTCGGGAAGGGGCCGATCCGCGCGGCCTGGGTTGTGCTGGTGCTGCCGGCGCTGGTGCTGAACTATCTTGGTCAGGGTGCGCTGGTGCTGTCTAACCCGCAGGCGCGGGGGGATCCCTTCTTCGACATGATCCCGGAGGTGGCCTATTGGCCGGTTCTGTTGCTGGCCACCGCCGCGACGGTCATTGCCAGCCAGGCCGTGATCACCGGCGCGTTCTCAATGACGCAACAGGCGGTGCAGCTGGGCCTGTTTCCGCGCATTGATATCCGCCGCACCAGCGAGACCCAGGCCGGTCAGATCTATGTGCCGCAGGTGAACACCTTCCTGATGGTCGGTGTGCTGTTGCTGCTGTTCCTGTTCAAGTCCTCATCGAACCTGGCCTCGGCCTACGGGATTGCGGTGACGGGCTCGATGTTCGTCGACACCCTCCTGTTCTTTTACATCATCCGCTACATGTGGAAACGGCCGCTCTGGCAGGCCTTGGCTGCCGTGGCGGTGTTTGGCGCCATCGATCTGGTGTTCATGACCTCCAACCTGCTCAAGTTCTTCCACGGCGCCTGGATGCCGCTGGCGCTTGGGGCCTGCATGGTGGTGGTGATGTGGACCTGGAACCGGGGGGCTGCGATCCTGGCCGACAAGAGCCGGCGCGACAGTGTGCCCTTGAGCGAGCTGGTCGATATCCTGAAAGCTCGCGCCCCACATCGCGCGCCTGGCACAGCGATCTTCCTGACGTCCGACCCCGACACCGCCCCGGTCGCCCTGATGCACAACCTCAAGCACAACAAGGTGCTGCACGAGAAGAACATCATCCTGACGCTGCACACCGCCGAAACGCCGCGGGTGCGAGACGACGACCGGATCACGATCTCGGCGGTCAATGACGACTTCAAGAAGGTCATTATCGGCTACGGGTTCATGGAAAGCCCGAACATCCCCAAGGCGCTGGGGCTATGCCGCAAACAGGGCCTGAAGTTCGACATCATGGCCACCAGCTTCTTCCTCGGCCGACGAAGCGTAGTGCCCTCGGCCCAGTCCGGCATGCCGCTGTGGCAGGACAAGTTGTTCATTTTCCTGATGCGGAATGCCGCCAACCCAACGGATTTCTACAAGATCCCGCCGGGTCGCGTGGTCGAGATGGGCACTCAGGTCACGGTGTAGGCCCCCCCTCCCGCCAGTTCGTGGGGAGGTATGAGCTAACCCGCCTCTATCAACCCAGCCGCTTCAACGCGAAACCCCTGAGACCGGCCGGTCAACCCGTCGAACAGCATCTCGTCGGTTCCGGTCAGGAAGGCCTGCAGCCCCAGCGCCTCGATTTCGTCAAACAGGGCGGCGCGGCGGCGGCCGTCAAGGTGGGCCGCCACCTCGTCGAGCAGGAGTATGGGTGCGGGGGCGTCGGCTGAGCGTGCCAGGCGTGCGGCCTGGGCCAGCACCAGATTGAGGATCAGGGCCTTTTGCTCACCGGTGGAGCATTCAGCGGCGGCGCGGTCTTTTTCCACGTGGATCACGCTTAAGTCCCCCCGGTGCGGGCCGCTCAAGGCGCGACCTGCGGAGGCGTCGCGGTCGCGGGCAGTGGCCAGGGTGCGGGCCAGTTTCGCTTCGATGTCCGCGAGCGTGGCCCCCTCGGCGGCCATCAGTTCCCATTCCCCGGTCAGTGACAGTCGGGCCTGGGGAAAGGGCCGTTCGCCGCGGGTGTCGATTTCGGTGGAGAGGGCCTTCAGCGTGCGGCCCCGGGCGTGGGCCATCAGGGCACCGGCTTCTGCCAGCCTCGCCTCCAGGGCGTCCAGCCAGGCTGCGTCATTGGGGCCGTCGGTCAACAGGCGCATGCGTTCGCGCAACGCTTTTTCGTAGGCCTGGACGTGGGCGGCGTGGATCGGTTCGGCGGCGAACACCAGCCGGTCGAAGAAACGGCGGCGGTCGGCTGCACCTTCCAGAAACAACCGATCCTGGGCCGGTGTCAGCCAGACCTGACGGGTGTGTTCCGCGAGGCGGCCCGGCGGCACAGGCTCGCCCTCGACCCGCACTGCGCGGCGTGCGGCACCTGCGGTCTCGACGCCAGTGCCGAGGCGGGTCTCCTCGTCGGCGGCGCGCACGGTGACAGCCACCGCCCAGGCGCGACCCGCCGCCTCGCCAGGCAGCCGACGGCCCACCTCGGCCAGGCCGGACCCGCGCAATCCCCGGCCGGGGATCAGGAAGCTAACCGCCTCCAGCAGGTTGGTCTTGCCCGCGCCATTGGGTCCCGCCAGCCACACGGGACGGCCATCCAGCGCCAGCTCGGCTGTCGCATAGGACCGGAAATCGGTCAGGGTCAGGCGGGTCAGGGCGCAGGCGGTCACGGGCGCGGTCTTAGCCTGCTTCCGGGCGCGGTGCGAACAGGCCTGACTTCAGGGTGACAGGAACAGGCCGCCGGCGATCAGCCCCGCGACGGCACCACCACTCAGCACGGTGCGAAGGGTCGGGTACCACGCCGGCAACCCCTGGGCCCGGATGTCCCAGAGCCACTGTAGGGCAAGGCCCGTGATCAACCCGCCGATCTGCGAGAGCCGCATGTCGGCCGGCAGCATAGCCAGGCCCAGCGCAAACAGCGTCGGCAGCATCGCCAGTGACACGGTCAAGGGCGAAGGTGATGGGCGCGCGACCGCCAGCCCCCAGCGCGCGCCGCCCAGGAACGACAGGATCAGCGCCGCGTAGGCGATCAGCAGCCGCAGCGCCAGGTCCCGGTAGTCGGGCACCAGGAAAGCCACGAGCGGCGGCACCAGGAACCCGCTCAGCCCCATGACGCCATAGATCAGGACGACTTTCGGCGTGCGTTGCAGATCCGTTTTCAGGGTCATAGAATTTCTCGCACCGGACCGGTCAGGCGGCGACTGATGGCCTGAAGGCCGGGACGAATGACCAGAAACGCGCGATAGGCGCGCTCCAGAACCCACAGCAGGGCCGGTATGCGGGCCAGCTGCCCAAAAGGTCTCAGCACCGGGATCGCGCGCCACATGGCGGCGAACGCCGCTGCGCCGGACACCAGCGGCCCGTCGGCCTCGCGCGCATGAAAGCGGTCCAGAAGCGTGGATCGATCGATGGGACAGGCCCCGCCATTGGCCACATTGATAAAGTCGATCCCGCCACGCCGATCCAGCTGCCGTAGCCAGGCGATCTCGCGCCGACTCAGCGGGCAATCGCCGTCGTACCAGACCGTGACCTCAGGCGGTGTCGGTTCAAGCGTCATGTCCGGTTTGAGCCTCCTTCGCGAACACGTAGGGGCGTCGCGGTCTGACTGCAATTGCTTCGGGAAGCGGGTGACCTCGGGCGCGCCGCGTCCTATCGTGGCCCCATGAGCGAGACCCTTGAGACTGCGACCCCCACGTCGACCGACGGATCGGCTATCCGCCTTTATCTGGTCGACGGCTCGGGGTTTATCTTCCGGGCTTTTCACGCCCTGCCCCCGTTGACCCGCAAGTCTGACGGCGTGCCCATCGGGGCGGTCTCCGGATTCTGCAACATGATCTGGAAGCTGCTGGTGGACATGAAAACGTCCGCCGAGGCCCCGACCCATCTGGCGGTGATCTTTGACCACTCGTCGAAAACCTTCCGCAATGACCTCTATGACCTCTACAAGGCCCATCGGCCGCCGTTGCCGGAGGACCTGATCCCGCAGTTTCCGCTGGTGCGCGAGGCGACGCTGGCGTTCGGGGTGCCAGCCATCGAGCTGGAAGGCTACGAGGCCGATGACCTGATCGCGGCCTACACCTGCAAGGTACGCGACATGGGCGGCGAGGTGGTGATCGTCTCCTCCGACAAGGACCTGATGCAACTTGTCGGGCCCAGGGTCGCCATGTTCGACGGGATGAAGAACCTAAGGATCGGCATCGAACAGGTCGCCGAGAAGTTCGGCGTAACCCCGGACAAGGTGGTCGACGTGCAGGCGCTGTGCGGCGATTCGGCTGACAATGTTCCCGGCGCGCCCGGCATCGGCGTCAAGACGGCTTCGGCCCTGATCAATGAGTACGGCGATCTCGACACCCTGCTGGCCCGGGCTGGCGAGATCAAACAGGACAAGCGCCGCCAGACGCTGATCGACTTCGCCGACCAGATCCGGCTGTCGCGCCAGCTGGTGCAACTGGACTGCGATACGCCCCTGCCGGCGGCGCTTGAAACGCTGGTGGTCGACGATCCAGACCCGGCGGTGCTGGCCGCGTTTCTGGAGAAGATGGAGTTCCGTACGCTGGCCCGGCGCATCGGCGACGGCAAGGCAGGTAACGCCGGCTCGGGCATCACGGTTGCCGCCACACCTGCGCCGGAGACCCGGGCCGCCGCGCCACCGATCCACGGGGCCGTCGATGTCAGCGCCTATGAGTGTGTGCAGGACCTGGACGCCCTCGACCGCTGGATCGCGCAATCCTGGGCCGCAGGGATCATCGCCTTCGACACCGAGACGGATGCGTTGGGTGCCACCAGCGC
>JANORH010000547.1:0-5649 GCA_031415215.1 Alphaproteobacteria bacterium
GTCGGCATGACCACCGTGTTCGGCGACGGCTCGGGCGAGGGCGGCGGCGGCTTCATGGGCAAGCTGCTGGGGGCCGGAAAACGCCTCGTCACCGGCGAGAGCCTGTTCACCACCGTCTTCACCCACAACGGTCAGGGCAAAGCCCGCGTGGCCTTCGCCTCGCCGACGCCGGGCGCGATCCTGCCGATCAATCTGGGCGACCTTGGCGGCTGCCTGATCTGCCAGAAGGACAGCTTCCTGGCGGCTGCCCGCGGCGTCTCCATCGGCATCCAGTTCCAGCGCAAGATGATGACCGGCCTGTTCGGCGGCGAGGGTTTCATCATGCAGAAGCTTGAGGGCGACGGCTGGGTGTTCGTCCAGATGGGCGGCACGGTGATCGAGCGCACGCTGGTCGCCGGCGAGGAACTGCACGTGGATACCGGCTGTCTGGCTGCCTACACGCCCGGCGTCGACTTCGACCTGGTGATGGCCGGAGGGGTCAAAAGCGTGGTGTTCGGCGGCGAGGGCCTGTTCTTCGCCAGCCTGCGCGGCCCCGGCAAGGTCTGGATCCAGTCACTGCCGTTCTCGCGGCTGGCCGGGCGCATGCTGGCGGCAGCCGGCGGACAGGGCGGCAACCGCGGCGAAGGCTCTGTCCTGGGCGGCATCGGCGACCTGATCGGCGGCAACCGGTAGGGTGTTGGCATAGCTGCGCGAAACCCCAATAAAAGCTCGTCATTACCCGGCTTGTCCGGGTAACCCATAAACACCGAGCTTGCCAAACAAGATCAAAGCGTCGCCGCAGAGGGCCTTCGAAAACGCCTGCGTCTATGGGTTACCCGGACAAGTCGGGTAATGACGAGCTGAATTGAGATTGATAAGTAATTGATAAGTAGAAGCGCGTGCACTGATCACACAGCCGCAAAATACCGCGCGATAATTCGACCATACACCTGCTGCAGCCTCCGGATTTCCTCGACCGGCGCGCGCTCATCCACCTGGTGCATGGTACGACCCACAAGCCCGACCTCGATCACCGGGCAAAGCGCCCGGATAAACCGAGCATCTGACGTGCCGCCGGATGTCGACAGTTCCGGTGACGCCCCGGTGACGTCGGCCACCGCGGCGGTCACCAGGTCCGTAAACGCGCCCCGCTCGGTCAAAAACGCCTCGCCGCTGATCTGCGGCGTGATGGTGATCTTGCCCGCAAATCCCACCGACGCGCGCCACACCTCCAGCTCGAACCAGTCGGCCAGTTGCTGGCCCGTATGGTTGGGATTGAAGCGGATATTGAACCGGGCCCGCGCCACGCCGGGGATCACGTTGGTGGCGGCATTGGGGGCCTCCAGCATGGTGACTTCCAGGTTCGACGGCTGAAATTCCGCATAGCCCTCGTCCAGCTTGCGGTCCTGCAACGCCGACAACAGCTTCACCAGCACCGGCACCGGGTTGGCCGCCCGGTGCGGATAGGCCACGTGGCCCTGGATACCCTCCACCACGATCTCGGCATTGATCGAGCCGCGCCGCCCTACCTTGACCATGTCGCCAAACGTCTCGGCAGAGGTCGGCTCGCCCACCACGCAGTGATCAATCACCTCGCCCTCGGCAGCCAGCGCTTCGACCACCAGCTTGGTACCGTGGGTGGCAATGCCCTCCTCGTCGCCGGTAATCAGGAACGAGATCGAGCCCCTCACCGTCCCCGCCGTGATGGCGTCCGCGCTGGCGGCGGCAAAGGCGGCGATGGCGCTCTTCATGTCCACCGCGCCCCGCCCGATCAGCACCCCGTCCACCACCTCGGCCCCGAAGGCGTCCTTGGTCCACGCACCGGCATCGCCCACCGGCACCACATCGGTATGGCCGGCGAAGCACAGGTTGGGCCTGGCCGTGCCATAGCGGGCGTAAAGGTTCTCGATCTCACCGAACTTCATCCGCCGACAGACAAAGCCCAGCCCCGCCAGGGTCTGTTCGACAATATCCATGGCGCCTGCATCAGCGGGCGTCACCGACGGGCGGCGGATCAGGTCACGGGTCAGTTCGACGGCGTCAATTGCGGTGTGCATCCCGCCGTATTACCCAAGCTGCAAACCACAGGCGAGAAACTTCCCATGCCCAGGATCAACATCGATGCGGCGACCACCCGGGTAGGCAGCGCCTATCCCCCGCCCTTCGACGCGCCATGCGCCGGCCGCAAACGCTGGAAACTGGGCGACGCTGCAGGCCTGACCCAGTTCGGCGTCAACCTGATGCGCCTGCCGCCCGGCAGCTGGACCAGCCAGCGCCACTGGCACACCGCCGAGGACGAGTTCGTCTGGGTCGTGGAAGGCGAGGTCGTGCTGGTCACCGACCAGGGTGAAGAGATCCTGCGGCCTGGCGACTGCGCCGGGTTCCAGGCCGGCGTCCCCAATGGCCACCACATCCAGAACCGTTCTGCGAGCGAAGCTGTGCTTCTCGAGGTGGGTTCGAGGCGCGAAGACGAGGACGGCTGCGACTACCCCGACCTCGACCTGATCATTCGCCCTGGCGAGGAAACCTACCGCCACCGGGACGGCACGCCTTACGAGACGCCGAAAACGAGAAAGCGGTGACGATCTGCGACCGAACGCCCGAGCGCCGTCAGTACGCCAGCGCCACGCCGTCCTTGCGCATCTCCGTCGCCGCCTCATACCGCCCCGGCCAGGCGTGGATGGCCTGATAGCCGCCGTAGCCGCCCGGTGCGGGCTTCAGCACCCAGCCGATCTTCGCCAGTTCGGTCTTGGTCGCCTCGGGCACGCCAGTTTCCAGGTTGAGGTCGCCAATGGCCCCCAGGTCTTCGCCGGTGGGCTCCATCCCGCCGTTGTGGTGCCAGCGCGGACTGTCGCCGGCCTCCTGGAGCCCCAGGCCAAAATCCACGAGGTTTGAGATGATCTGCGCCTGACCCTGCGGCTGCATGTCGCCGCCCATCACGCCGAAACTCAGCATCGGTCGTCCGCCCTCAGTGGCGAAGCCCGGAATGATGGTCTGGAACGGCCGCTTGCCCGGCGCATAGACGTTGGGGTGGCCATCCGTCAGCGCGAACATCTCACCCCGGTTCTGGAACATGAACCCCAGCCCGTCCGGCATCAGGCCCGAGCCCATGCCGCGATAGTTGGACTGGATCAGCGACACCATCATCCCGTCCGCATCCGCCGTGGTCAGATAGGTGGTGTCTCCCTGCCCCGGCGCCTTGCCCGGATAGACAGCGGGCGCAATCCGGTCGGGCCGGATCAGCGCGGCCCGCTCGCGGGCATAGTCCTGCGACAACAGCCAGTCGATGGGTGCCTTGTGGAACGTCGGGTCCGCATAAAACCGCGCCCGATCCTCGAACGCCAGCCGCTTGGCCTCCACCCCGTGGTGAATGGCCGCCGCCGACTGGAACCCCATGGCCTTGATGTCGAACCGGCTCATCATGTTGAGGATCTGCAGCGTCACCAGACCCTGGCTGTTCGGCGGCAGGCCCCACACATCGACGCCGCGATAGTTGACGGACCGGGGCTCCACCCACTCGGTCCGGTGGGCCGCAAGATCAGCTCGGGTCATCCAGCCGCCGATCCGCTTGAAGTACCGCTCGATCCCTTGTGCGATCTCGCCCTCATAGAACGCGCGCCCGCCGCCCTCGGCGATCAGTCGATAGGTGCGGCCAAGTTCCGGGTTCCTGAACACCTCGCCCTCGCGCGGCGTCTTGCCGTCCGGTGCCCACAGCGCCGTGAAGTTCTCGACCTCCTCGATCCCGGCGGTCGGTCGAGTGAAATTGCGGTGCGAAATGCCGACATAGAAGGCGGTCTGCTGGATGACCGGCGCGCCCTCCTCGCAGTGGCGGATGGCCGGCTGGAACAGGTCCTTCCACGGCAACTTTCCATATCGCTGGTGCAGGCTCCACCACGCGTCGACGGCCCCCGGTACGCTGACTGTGATAGCGCCATGCGACGCAATCCGGCCATCCTTGGCTCGGGCGCGCTGGGTCTCCAGAGAGAGAGCCCTTGGACTGCGCCCCGAGCCGTTCAGTCCGACGACCTTCTTCGTCTTCGGATCCCACAGCAGGGCGAACGCATCGCCGCCGATCCCACAGGCGATGGGCTCGCCGAAGCCCAGCACGGCATTGGCCGCAATCGCCGCATCCACCGCCGAGCCACCGGCCTTCAGCATCTCGATAGCGGCCAGGGTAGCCAGCGGGTGCGCCGTTGCCGCTGCACCATGCACCCCCCAAGCCGCCGAACGACCGGCAAAGGTCGCCCCGTCGACCCGGTCACCCGGCCTTACGTCGGGTCGATTACGGTTGGGGTTCTCGGAGCGCGATGAGGCAAACGCGCGACCGGCCACAGCGGCGGCGGGAACTGCGGCGAGAAAGGTGCGGCGGCGCATGGGATCGGGTTCCGGAGTGAGACCGGACGTTAGCAGACCTTCTGGCACCTGCCAGTCCCGTCACGGTGTCGCGCCAAGGGCAAAAAAAATGCGCGCCAACCGATCCGGGGAGGGACCAGCCGGCGCGCTGCAGCGCGTGGGGGGCACACGCTACAATCCGGTCAGTTACATCGCAGGCGGCATCAACACCTTGTCGATCACGTGGATCACGCCATTGGACGCGGCGACATCGGCGGCGATCACCTTGGCACCGCCCACGGTCACGCCGTTACGACCGTCGATGGCCAGGCTCGCGCCCTGCACCGTCGCGACGGACAGTTGCTTGCCGACCAGGGCGGTCGACAGCGTCTTGCCCGGCACCACGTGATAGGTCAGCACCGAGGCCAGTTGCTTGCGGTTCTCAGGCTTCAACAGTGTATCGACCGTACCGGCCGGCAGGGCAGCGAAAGCGGCGTCGGTGGGGGCAAACACGGTGAACGGACCGGCCGATTGCAGGGTCGGCACCAGGCCGGCGGCGGTCGCGGCGGCCAGCAAGGTCTTGAACTGGCCGGCACCCGAGGCCACGGCGACGATGTCACCCTTCGCGTCAGCGGCGTAGGCCGGGGTAAAGGCGACGGTGGCGAGCGCCAGGGCGGCAGCGGCGGCGGTAAGGCTCTTGAGCATGGGTCTGGTTCCTTGGAGAGAGCGTTCGATTGCGGAGAGGGAGAGTAGGTCGAGTTATTGTATTCCGCATGAGATATGAATGTTCTCCGCGACCGCAAGGCCCACAGTGGATTTTTAATCCTGCGAATTTCAACCGCTCCGTTAGGACAGTCAGAAGCCCACTCGTCGCTGCCTCAATATTGATATCTCAAATGTGATACATTATGTCACATTCAAGGCAGCTTGGCCGTTGACCCACCCCCGTCCCATCTGTCGGGCGCGGCACGCCGAACTGCGCTATGGTCTCGCTTGCCCACCGACAGCCAACTTCAGGGATCGCTCTTGCCGGTTACCCCGTCATCCGCCCGCGCCACCCCACGGTCACGGCTGGTGCGCGTGCGCGCCCGAAGCGCCGACTACGACATCAAGCGACGCCAGTTGCTGGGCCGCATCGCCATCCGTTTCAAACAGCCGGACCGGCCATCGCTGCGTGAACTGGCTGTCGCCGCCGAAGTCTCGGTGCCGACCCTGCGCCATTACTTCGGAGACCGCGAAGGCGTGGTCGCCGCGGTTCTGGCCGACGCCCATGCCCGTGGTGCCCCGTTCCTGGCCCTGGCCGCCCGGCCCGACGGCCCCCTGCCCCATTCGCTGCGC
>JANORH010000548.1:0-5159 GCA_031415215.1 Alphaproteobacteria bacterium
AGGGCGCGGACCTTAGTGGGTCCAGGGTGTTCTTCGCCCGAAAGCGAAGTTGTCGGCATAGGCCTTGAGGATACGCTTGGCTGGCTTTGGGTCGAACAACTGAAACGCGATGCCGTGGCTTTCTGCATAGCGCACGGCCTCGTCCTTGGTATCGAAACTGAGCTTGATCTGGCTGGATGACGTGTCGCCCGTCTGGGTCCAGCCCATCAGCGGATCCTGGCGACGCGCGTCGCTGGGTTCGAATTCCAGCACCCAGCCGGCCGTCTTGGCGCGACCGGATTGCATGGCGGTTCTGGCCGGACTGAAGATGCGCGCGAGCATGCTCGAATTCCCGTTCTCTAGCCGACGATGGTCGGGGCGGCAGGATTTGAACCTGCGACCCCCTGGTCCCAAACCAGGTGCGCTACCAGGCTGCGCTACGCCCCGCCGTCATCGGAGCCCCCCAATATGAGTGTTTCAGGGTTTCCGCAAACTGAACCGGCGAAAATCAGCGCGATCGGTCCATCAACTTGAACACGCCGGAGGCTCTGACGATGTCTACGCCGCGCACATGCAGGCGTCCCTGGGCAAAAGCGATGTCCTTGGTCGTGCGGGTCATCAGTGCCTCGCCCATCACCCAGTCACCCTTGCGCGCCATGTGCAGGAAATCGATGGAGAGATGGATCGTCACGCCGATCTTGCCCGACCCCCGCCCCACGGCGCCTGCCAACAGGCCATCTGCAAAGGCCGACAACATGCCGCCGTGCACGATACCCAGCCCGTTGGTGTGACGCGCCAGGGCAAAGAAGGCCTGCTCGACGCTAACGCCCTCGCCGGTCTTGTGGAAATAGGGGCCGTTGCGCGTCGAGAACGCGCCGCGCCCCGACGAGGGCAGAAATCCTGTGGGGGCTTCCGGGATGAGGTCGTCGTCATCACTCATCGCGCGGTGCCTTTCGGTTTCAGGTCGATTTCATAAAGGCGCGGCCAGTACTTGCCGGTGACAAACAGGCGGTCCAGCTTGGCGTCATAGGCAATCCCGTTGGCGACGGAATCAGAGCCGCGCCGCCGCAGGGTCTCGGGCAAGCCCGTCAGGTCAATCCAGCCTTTCACGGCGCCGGTTTTCGGATCGATCCGGGCGATCAGATTGGTCTGCCAGATGTTGCCGAAAATTTCCCCGTTCACCCACTCGATCTCGTTCAGGTTCATCACTGGCCGGCCCTCGGCCGTGACGCGGATGCGACGCCGCTCGCGGAAGGTGCGCGGATCCAGGAAACGGACCACGGGGGTGCCATCGCTGAGGATCAGATGAACGCCGTTCTGGGTCAGCGCCCAGCCCTCACCGGGATAGCTGAACGTCGACTTCAGCGCCAAGGTCTTGAGATCCCACCGAAAGCCCACCCGGTCCTGCCAGGTCACGCTGATCAGTTCCTGGCCCCAGTTGACCATGCCTTCGCCGAACATGCCGGGCGAGATGGCCTGAGACTGCAGCACTACGCCGTCTTTGAGGCGCACCCTGCGAATGCCGGATTGGCCCACCTGCCCGGTGCTCTCGAAAATCGATCCGTCCAGATAGAACAGGCCCTGAGTGTACGCCCGGGTGTCGTGAGGATAGCTCGCGACAACCTTGAATCCATAGATGGGAAGCGTCGCGCTCGCCCCCGCGGCGAACAGGCTCAGCGACAGGGCACCAAGCACAGCCAGAACCGACCGGCGCCAGAAATGAAAATGGGACAAGCAGAACTCCAGGGCCGATACTTGCCCTTTGCGACAGGCCTCGATAACAGGCAAGACGCCGATCAGAGGCTGGCAGCCTCTATGTCGGCCACCACCAGGCCTTTGGGGCCATCGGCGAAGCGCACCATGACGCTTTCCCCGGGTTGCAGATCCTCAATTCCACCCCGGCGCAAGGTCTCGATGTGTACAAATATGTCGCCGGGCGCGTCATCACGCACCACGAAACCATAGCCCTTTGCGCGATTGAACCATTTTACCTTGGCGTTTTCCATCGGCCCGGTGGCCTCGCTCGAACGCTGTGACGGTTGGGTATTCATCCCTTCAGGCCTGAAATGCCCACCATCGTCCGCATGTCGCCCTGACGGAACTGCCGAGGTTTCATCGACCAGCACCACTTCGGCGACCTGCCATCCCTTCGGACGACGGACGACGTCACACGTAATCAGGGAGCCTTCAAGGCAGGTTTCACGGCCAGAAGTGCGCAGACTGGTAACATGCAGGAGCACGTCCTTGAGGTCGGTCTGACTCGGGTCATCCGGCACGATGAAGCCATAGCCCTTGCCTACGTCGAACCATTTGACGCGGCCACAGATCCGCACAGGTGCCGGACCGTCAACGTGTTCGAACTCGTATCCAGACATACATCCCCCGGCCCGCTACCCCCGAGCCATGCTTCAGGGCCGTCACGAACAGTGTTCTCGTAACGTGAGGAGCCGTCAATGGAGAATCGCTTCCGCTACCGGATCACGAGTCAAGCGGATACACCTGATAGGGGAATTTCGCGTGGTAGTCCCTAGGGGAGTCGAACCCCTCTCTCCAGGTTGAAAACCTGGCGTCCTAACCGATAGACGAAGGGACCACTCGGCGCGAGCCGCGCTCTATAGACGCCTTCGAATTGGTGCGCAAGCAGGGGTGATCAGCTCAAACGCGCCGGGGATCGGCGACATCCTCGATCTCTAGTTGAACACCTTGGCGACCCTGCCAATCGTCCGGTTTCAGCCGGCCTGCTACGTGGATCAGGCCAGCATCCTTGAGCAGCCTTTGGCCGATTTCAGTATCCTCACAGCGCCACGCGATGGCCTTTAGACGACCGCCGGTCTGGTCGGTCAGCGTACAGCGAACATGCCCGCCTTTGAGCGCCATCGGGCGTTCGACCCTCACGTCGGACAGAGCGAACAGCGGCTCAAGGTTCCCAGGTCCAAAGGGTGCCAAACGCTGAAACTCGGTCCATAGGCCGCGGTCAGCGCCACGGCTCGTGATCAGCGCGTCAAACTCCAGAGCATCAGCGGCGGTGGCGATTTCACACTCTCCGGCCATCTGTTCACACAGGAAGGCGCGCAGTTCAGGGATCGTGTCGGGCCGGACAGACAATCCAGCTGCCATCGCGTGGCCGCCGCCCGATAGCAGCAACCCCGCATCGTAGGCCGCCTGCACCGCACGCCCCAGGTTAACCCCGGGTTGTGACCTGCCAGAGCCCTTTCCGACGTTGCCGGGTCGATCAATGCCGATGACCATCACCGGCTTGCGATAACGCTCCCGAAGCCGTCCCGCGACAATACCGATGACGCCGGGGTGCCAGTCGTCTTGAGCCACAATCAAGCAAGGTGCGTCGGCCTGGTTGCTCTCGCGCTCGATCTGTCGCACGGCAGCTTCCTGCACGTCGCGCTCAACGTCCTTGCGTGATCCATTCAGGGCATCCAGTTCTGCAGCCAGCGCCACCGCCTCAAGCGGGTCATCCGTCGATAACAACCGCGCACCCAGGTCCGCGCGCCCGATCCGCCCGCCGGCGTTGATCCGGGGACCCAGTAAAAAACCCACATGGAACACAGAGGCCGGCCCCTCGGCTTTGGCGACTTGCATCAGCGCCTGGAGGCCAGGGTTACGCCACCCGGACATCACCTTGAGGCCCTGGGCTGCCAGAGCACGGTTGAAGCCCGTCAGTTCTGTGACATCGCAGATCGCGCCCATCGCCGCCAGGTCCAGCCAGGCGCGGATATCGGGTTCAGCCCGGTCGTCGAACAAGCCCCGTCGCCTCGCCTCACGGTTCAGGGCGGCCAACAGCACGAACACCACGCCCGCCGCCGCCAGATGCCCCTGTCCCGACCGACAATCAGGGCGGTTGGGATTGACCAGAGCGGCGACGGCTGGAATTTCGCCGGCACGCATCAGATGGTGGTCAACCACCACAACCGGCAACTCGATTTCCGCCGCGAACTTCAGCGCATCGTAGGCGGCTGCACCGCAATCGACCGTGATCACCAGGTCAGCACCTTCGTCCTTCAGGCGTCGGAACGCAGCCGGTGATGGGCCGTATCCTTCCAGAATCCGGTCCGGGACATAGATCGAGATGTCGAGGCCCATGGCGCGGAACCAGCGCACCAGTTGCGCCGCCGACGAGGCACCGTCGACGTCGTAGTCGGCAAACACCGCCACCTTGCGGCCATTGGTCAGGGCATCGACCAGGATTTCCGCCGCCCGGTCCATATCGGCAAAAGACGACGGGTCCGGGAACTGTGCTTTCAAGGTCGGGTGGAGAAAGTCCTGCCCGCCGTCCACGGTCACGCCTCGCGACGCCAGGGCACGTGCCAGAGGTTCGGAAAGGCCGTGGTTCAGTTGGTGACGACGGACGACCTCAGGGTCTGCCGGGCGTTCACGCCAGAGCCGCCCTGACAGCGAACGCGAGACGCCGAGGTAGCCTGTCGGAGACACGGTTCCATCGGCCATGTCGCCATCCCCCATCTGTCGGTCTGCCTTCGGGCACCCAGTATCGGACTCTCCACCCTGAGTCGCCACCCGTCGAAGGGTGTCTGTTGTCAAACGGGTCGCTTCATCCGCACTTCACGCACCGTGCGCGTGGCCGAGTTCATGACCAGGGTGTGGGTATGAATAAAGCCGTCCTTCAGGGTCACGCCGTCCAACAACGCGCCCTTGGTCACGCCAGTAGCGGCAAAAATGGCGTCAGCGCGGACCATCTCGTGCAGATCGTACTTGCGGTCCAGATCGGTGATGCCAACGCGTGCGGCACGGGCGCGCTCGTCGGCGTTGCGGAACACGAGACGACCCTGGAACTGGCCCCCGACGCATTTCAGGGCCGCGCAGGCCAGCACGCCCTCGGGCGCGCCGCCAGAGCCGACATAAAGGTCAACGCCGGTCTCGGGGTCAGCCGTGTTCATCACCCCGGCCACATCACCGTCTGTAATCAGGTAAACCCGGGCGCCAACCTCCCGCAGGCCAGCGATGATCTCGGCATGCCGTGGCCGATCCAGAACGCAGACCGTAATTTCGGAGGGCTCGACGCCCTTGGCCTTGGCCAACGCCCGCACATTGTCGGCCGGGCTCTTGTCCAGGTCGATAATACCGGCGGGATAGCCCGGACCGCAGGCAATCTTGTCCATGTAGGTGTCGGGGGCATTCAGCATAGTGCCCTTCGGCGCCCAGGCCATCAC
>JANORH010000549.1:0-2019 GCA_031415215.1 Alphaproteobacteria bacterium
CCGCGGTGCGCCAAACCCGCCGCCGCCGGCGGTCACCGTGCGGGCAATGGAAAAGAACCGCTGGCCGTCCGGAAGTTCCAGCCACTGGGTGACAATCTGTCGCGGGGTGCTGAACGCCTGATGCACCGACCACAGCGGACATCCACCCCCATGCCGCGCAAACGGAAACCCCGCGCCGTCCAGACGCTTTGACACGTTGCCCGCCGGATCCACCCGGATGAAGAAGAACGGCACCCGTTCCTGACCGGGCTTCTGCAGTGTGGTCATACGGTGAGCGGTCTGTTCGAAACTGGCGCCGAACTGGCGGGCCAGGGCCTCGACGTCATAGTGACGCGCCTCCACCGCCCGGGCGAACGCGGAGTAGGGCATCAGCACGGCGGCTGCGGCATAGCTGGCCAGCGCGCGGCGGGTCAGTCGCTCGCCGCTTTCGGTGGCAAACGCGCCGCTGCCCAGCTCGGCATCGATCTCGCCCCGCAGTTCCAGATAGGCCAGCTGAAGCGCCAGCTGGAAGGTCTGGCTGGCGGTGTCCAGACCGTCGTCCAGCAGGATTTCCTTGCGGTGCCGATCAAGCCGACGCGTCGAGCCAACCATCACGCTGGACGGCAATCGCCGGGTGCGCAGCCCGTGTCGCGCCTTCAGGTAGCCCGTCAGGCTGTCGTGACCGGCCACAGCCTGAGCCAGCCGTTCCGCAGCGTCATCAAGACCGGGAAAGCTGTTGCGACGCGCGGCCAGGAAACGGCGCGCCTCTGCGACCGGATCCGCAGCGTCGGAAACGCCGCCCGCCTCGAAGGTCTCGGCACCACGGTCGGCCAGCGCCAGCTGTTCTTCCTGATAGGTCGTGTAGAGGCGCAGGAACGCTTCTGTGATTCCCGGGAAATTGCCTGCCGCATCTGCGGCTTCCAGCGGCGGCAGATCGATGTCGGCGAACATCGGGTCTTTCAACACCCTCTGAAGCCTTGCCGCCTCATCCCCTCCGCGGGCACCCGCCAGAACCGCCATGTCCAGCTTGTAGGTCTGGGCCAGCCGCAGCAGCATCTCGGCGCTCAACGGACGGTGGTTTCGCTCCAGCAGAGCGACGTAGGATGCCGATACATCCAGATCCGCCGCCATGTCCGCCTGGGTCAACCCCAGGTCCCGGCGCAGGCGACGCAGGTTGGGTCCGACGTAGAGGCGGCGTTCGGTCGGCATGGCTGGCTCATGGTGTTCGGATTGTCGCAACCTTACAACATTACAATCAATTCCTGTAAAGTTTGACAGCTAGACCGGATGCCACCTTCCTCAACGGCCGGGTCGCGCTGTAACGGCACGCTTCATGCTCCGGGACGCCCAAAATCCCCGGCTCAATGCGGAAGAGGCACATGGCGTATCAAGACCACATCATCGAGATGAGCCAGCTCATCAAGAGCAAGAACGGCACCTGGGACGGCATCAACGGCGAGAGCGTGGCCCGGATGCGGCTGCAGAACCGTTTCAAGACGGGACTGGAAATCGCCAGGTACACCGCCGGCATCATGCGCACCGACATGGCGGCCTATGACGCTGACCCTGCCAATTACACCCAGTCGTTGGGCTGCTGGCACGGCTTTGTCGCCCAGCAGAAACTGATCTCGATCAAGAAGCACTTCGGCACCACCAAGCAGCGCTACATCTACCTGTCCGGCTGGATGGTCGCGGCGTTGCGCTCAGACTTTGGCCCGTTGCCAGACCAGTCGATGCACGAGAAGACCTCGGTGCCGGCGCTGATCGAAGAGATCTACACCTTCCTCAAGCAAGCCGATGCCCGCGAGCTCGGCATGATGTTCCGCGACCTCGACGCCGCCCGCGCGGCCGGCGACAAGGCCAAGGTGCGACAGCTGACCGACGCCATCGACAACTACGAGACCCACGTCGTCCCGATCATCGCCGACATCGACGCGGGCTTCGGCAACGCGGAAGCCACCTATCTGCTGGCCAAGAAGATGATCGAGGCGGGCGCCTGCGCCCTGCAGATCGAGAATCAGGTTTCCGACGAAAAGCAGT
>JANORH010000550.1:0-13129 GCA_031415215.1 Alphaproteobacteria bacterium
GTCCGACCTGAACGACACCCTCAAGGGCCGTCTGACCGGTTATGTTCAGGATCGCCAGCGCGGCTTCTCGTCTCCCGGCCTGGTGACGCCGGGTGGCGAGGCCCTGCGTCAGGCCGGGTTCGCTGCCGTGATCCCGGTCGCCGACCGTGCGGAAATCGCCGTCAAGGTGGACGACCGCAATTCCACCAGCCAGAGCGCTGACTCCCAGGAAATCGCTGTCCGCTACAAGCTGAACGCCGAGTTGGGCGTGTCGGCTGGTGTGCGTCGCGATGACCGCAGTTCGGCCACCAGACCCGGCACGATCTTCAACGCCAGTCCCTTCCTCTCCCGCGAGGGCGAACGTACGGACGCCATCCTGCGCTTTGACTACCGGCCGCTTGCGGCAGGTCAGGCCAAGGCGATGGTCGGCGACCCCGTTAGCCCGACGGCCGCGCCCGGCTATGCCCAGACGTCTGGCGGCTCAACGATCACCGCCGACACGGCCGGTCCAGCCGGCAGTCTCCTGCCCTCGGCCATCGCGGGCACGCCCGGCGTGGTCCAGATGATCGGTGACCCGACGCTGCAGGCCGGCGTCGCCGCCGCCCGGGTGGCAGGGCTCGAATACAAGCCCTGGAACCTCTACGGGTTCGGCCAGCATACCCTCAGCCACAACGGCAACCGGCTGGCCAACGACCGGGCCGGTCTCGGCGGCAGCTGGCAGGTCACCGACCGCTTGCGCCTCGGTGCCGAAGGCTCCGGCGGCGACGGCGGGCTGGGGGGCAAGATCGCTGGCGACTACAGCCTGGACGACCGCAGCAACCTCTACCTCACCTATGCCCGTGAAACCGAAGTTCCGGACCAGTCCTACGCCGGCCGGCAGGGCGTACTGACGCTGGGCGGGCGCATGCGCCTGAACGACCAGCTGGGCGTGTTCGCCGAATCCCGTGCGGCCTCCGGTGAAGGTCCGCGAAGCCTGACCAACGGTTTCGGCGTCGACTTCGCGCCAGCCAGACACTGGACCACAGGCCTGCGCTTCGACACCGGCAAACTCAGCGACCGCGTCTCCGGTGACCTGAAACGCGACGCTGTCAGCGTCAACGTCGGCTATCGGAATAACAACCTTAAGGTGCTTTCGGCGATTGAGTATCGCAATGATCGCAGCGACACCCTGGGACCCATCGCCGGGGTCTGCACGATCGACGGGACCCCCTCTGCTACACCATGTGTCTCTACGGGCGGGTCAACTGAGCGCGAAACCGTGTTGCTGAAGAACTCGGTGACCTATCAGGTTGATCCATCGCTGCGCCTGCTGGGCGTGGCCAACCTGTCACGCAGCACCTCCAGTCAGGGCGCGTTCTATGACGGCGACTACACCGAGGCCGTTCTGGGCGCCGCCTACCGGCCCATCGACAACGACCGCTGGAACGCGCTGCTGAAGTACACCTACTTCGCCAACCTGCCGTCCAGCGGCCAGATCGGCCCGTTCACCAACAGCGTGCTGGACTATTCCCAGCGCAGCCACGTGCTGAACCTGGACGCCATCTACGACCTGACGCCATGGCTCTCGATCGGCGGCAAATACGGTCTGCGGGTCGGTGAACTCCGGGCATCGCGCACCTCGGGCGAGTGGTTCTCCAGCCGGGCCCAGCTGTTCGTCGCCCGCGCCGACCTGCACTTCGTCAAGGAATGGGACGCGGTGCTGGAATGGCGCATACTGGACGTTAAGGCGGCGAACGACAGCCGGATGGGCGCGCTGATCGGAGTCTATCGCCATATCGGCGAGCATGGAAAAATCGGTGTGGGCTATAATTTCACCGACTTCTCGGACGACCTGACAGACCAGTCGTACCGCAGCCGTGGCTTCTTCATCAACGCCATCGCCACCTTCTGAGGTCCGAACCGGTTTCCGCTTTCGCGCGTCAGGCCTTAGTCTCAGGTCCTCTGCAGAAGAGGTTCGAGGCATGTTGGCGCGCGCACTGGTCCTGACGACGCTGTGGCTTGGCGGGTGCGTGAGTCCCGGGCCCGTTGTGGAAACCCGGGGGCCGGCCATTCCTACGACGGGTGTTTTCCGGATATCGAGCCTGCGGCCGGAGGCCCCGCCGCGCGCGGAGCAACTGGTGGCTGACGGCTTGAAGGCCCGTGGCCTGCGCGCTGCCGCGGAGGCAGAGCCCGCTGATTATTCGGTGCAGGTCACCTTTGCCGACCGGGAGCCAGCGGTGGGCGCCTTCTTGCCGTCGACGACGGGTGAGCCGACATGGCGGGTGTCCGGCCTGAAGCGAAAGCCGTTGTGGTTCCGCAACCCAAGAGGTGCCTACACCCTGGGAATTCGCATCGAGGACACCGTCAGCGGTCGCGAAGCCTATGACGTCCGGGTCAGCCAGACCTGGCGCAAGCCACAGCCTGACACCGACCTGGCGTCTCTGGTCACCGCGGCCTTTCAGCCATCAAACCCTAACCCTTAAGCGGCAGTGTCAGGACAAAGGTCGCGCCGGGGCCGCTGTCAGCGCAGATCACAAACCCGCCATGGCGGCGCGCCACTTCGGCCACCTGGGTCAGGCCCAGCCCGATGCCCTTGGTCTTGCCGCCGCCAGCCCGCCCGAACCGCTGGAACAGACCCTGGCGTTGTTCGGGATCCACGCCGGGCCCCTGGTCCGTAATCCGCAGCTCGATAGCGAGACCTTCGCCAAGGTGGGCCGTCTGCAGTGTGGCGATCACTCGCCCGGCCGGCGGACTGAATTTGATGGCATTGTCGAGCAGGTTGGTCAGGGCCCGGGCCAGCAGGGATCGATCTCCATGCACCAGATACTCATCGTCAATGCCGACTGATGTCAGGTGCACACCGGCTCGCTGAGCCAGCGGCCAGACATCGTCGAGGGCTTCGGTCACCAGGTCCGAGAGATTGACGACCTCAAGGGACATCGACCCGCTTTCAGCCTTTGCAAGGCTGACGAAGTTGTCGGCCAGATCCAGAGTTCGTCGGGCGTAGGCTGCGATCCGCCGGGCGGGCTCAGGCGGGACGCCGGGTATTTCCAGCAGCGCCAGGATCGAGCTTTGCGGCGAGCGGATATCGTGGCTTAGCAGCTCGACCATTTGCTCGCGCTGCTTTGTCGCGGCGGCCGCGTAGGCCCGCAGATCCCGCGCCCGTTGCACGGCGTGAGACATCAGCCCGATCTGGCGTTCCAGGATATCACCGCCCGCGACGGTGTGGCCGCTCGGCGTCAGAACGTCTGGCTCTCCGGCGAACCGCTCCAGTTCTTCGACCATATAGGCGCTGGCCGCCTCAAGTCGTCGCCAACCCCAGAGCGGGAAGACCACCAACAGGGTCAGGACCGTCGGCGATGGCGGCAGCCACACGCGCGCGATCAGCAGGGTCGCGGCACTGAGCCCGAGGGCCACGGTCACGACGCCGAAACCGAGGATCAGGTTGTAACGGGGCGGCGAGATCAACAACGACGCGAGAAAGATCCAGATCAGGCCCAGGGTCACGACCGCCGACGTCCAGATCGGCGCCGGTCGGATGAAACGACCGCTCAACAGTCCCTCCAGCAGGTTGGCCTGTACCTCGATGCCGGACATGGCCTCGTTGCGGGTGGAAACGGGGGTGGAGTGGCGATCATGCAGACCGGCGGCTGTGGCCCCGACCAGGATCAGGCGGTCCTTCAGAAAGGCGTCAGGTATTTCGCCACGGATCACGCTGACCGCTGAGACGCTGGGAAACCGCCCGGCACCGCCGCCAAAGGGGATCAGCGCCGTGTCGGTGCGTTCGAGCGTGCCTGAGGTCGGCAACGGCTGCTTCGTTGGATTGAGGGCGCAGCGCATAAGGTGTTGAATCGCCCGCCCATCGGCGCGCTCGCTCAGCGCGGCGCGGCGCGAGACCCCGTCGGAATCATAGTCCAGGTTGACGTGACCCAGCCCGGCCGCCGCCTGGCTCAAAAGCGCAACGGGGGGTGTCAGCTGAAAGTCTGCGCCGTTCAGGCCCGGAGCTTCGATCAGCACCGGCAGACAGACCCGCCCGGAGCCCGAGATTGCCCGGGCCAGATCGGCGTCTGCGCCCGGTTCAACCGACGGCTCCACGAACAACACATCATAGGCGACGGACTTCGCGCCCGCCGCTGTCAGTCGGTCCAGCAGCGCTGCGTGTAAGCGTCGGGACCAGGGCCACCCGCCTAGTTCCGCCAGGGATCGGTCGTCGATGGCAACGATGAGGATCCGGGCATCGGCGGGCCGGGGCATTCCCCGCAGAGCGGCGTCGTAGGCCACATTGTCCAGTCGGCTACTGGCCCCGCTGAACAACAGAATCAGGGCCAGAATGGTCGCGAAGGCTGACGCCGCCAGCCATTCCGCCACCATCTGCCGCGGCCATGTTCTCCAGGCTATGCGCGGGACTGCCATCATGGCGCGGGGTCAGCCGCCGATTTCGAAGCGCTGCGGCTGGGACCACTTTTCGAAAAGCTTGCCGGCCTCCCGGCGCGAGACCAGCACGCGCCAGAAATAGATGCCCGGCGGCAGGTCTGTGACGACAATTTGTCCGCTGTTGAGTCCGGCCTCATCGATCACGGCACCGTTGCCCTCCGCGTCTCGCGCCAGGGTAAAGCGGAAGCGCTCCGTGCCGGCGCCTGAGCTGCTCCACCTGAACAGATACTGCCGCTTGGTGCCGCCCACCGTGGTCGGCGGGTCCAGTCCGAGGGCGTTCAGGCGTCGCTCGAACGCATAGGTGGCGGGAATGCCCTCCAGACTTGCGCCGTCGATGGCCGTGAAACGAGCGAAAAAGGTGCCGTTCGCCATACCGTCGAAAACCAGCTTGGCATCGGTGGATGCGGTCTCGGATACGATATCGGTGAACCCAGCATCGACGGCGATCTGGGCGCGAAGACTGGCAGCACCGGCTGGACCCGCAACCTCGAAGCTGACCTGCGGATCATCCTGCATCCGTGACGCGTTGCGCAGGGTCGGACGCGGCAGCAGCGTTTGCGGCGCTGACATGCCGTCTGCGGTGGTGGCCGTGCCGAAACCGGCGGCGACCAGGGATTCCGCAGGGGCCTTGCCGGCGCTTCCCGCCACGCGGCCTTCGATCACCTCGAGGGTGGACCTTCCCGCTGCGGCATCATGGCTGACCCGGAACTCGGTGCCTCGCACGGCCGAGACGGACAGCGGCGTTCGGATGCGGAACCGGTCGGCGGGCCCGGTGACGGGCGTCACCACCGAACTGCTGCGGCCTTCGAGAAGGCGCAGGTCGCGCTGCACAGCGCCGGTCAGCAACACCTTGCGAAGACGCTCGATCCGGATGCGGCTCTGCGAGGGCAGGGTGGTGCGTGACCCGTCCGGCAGCTCAATGGTCAGGAAGGCATTGGCGGCGGTAGCGAGCTCAAAACCCTCGCGAATTTCCATGTCTTTGGCCAGAGCCCCTGCGCCCGGCCCGCGCACGGTGACCCCGCCGCTGTAGGCGATCAGACGGGCGACCAGCGGTTCGCTGCGCAGCCAATCGGCGGGTACCGTCAGCGTGCGACCGATGGGCAGTCGCCGGGGATCGCGGATCTGGTTCAGGCGCTGAACCCGCCCCGCGTCCGACACCTGCACAAAGTACCGCGTGGCCAAGGTGTAGAGGTTATCGTCGGCCTTGACCTGATAGGCGGCCGGGGGCTCGGTCGGCGCTTCGGTCGCGGCGTGTGCGCTGACGGGAAGGGCAAGGATCGCCAGGGCAGCTGGCCAGTATCGGGTCATGTCTGCGCGCGGCCCCCATCATCCGACATTTGCTCCAGCCGGTAGCCATAGCTGTAGACCGGTGACAACCGGAAGCCATTCTCGGGGCGTAGACCCAGCTTGGCGCGGATCTTGGCGACGTGGGCGTCCAGGGTGCGGCTCTCCAGATCCGGATTGCGACCCCATACGGTCTCCAGCAGATAGACCCGCCCCAGCGGTCGATGCAGATTGCCGAAAAACACCAGAGCCAGCGCATATTCCTTGGCGGTGAGGCGCACCTCGCCGCCTGACCATGTGGCGGTCAGGCGCAAAGGATCAAAAGTGTAGTCCCCGACCACCGTCGTTGTCGTGCTTTGCTCCACAGGATACGCGCGTCGCAGCAGGGCGTTGACGCGGGCGGTCAGGACAAGCGGCTCGAACGGTTTCACCACAAAATCGTCAGCCCCGGCGTTCAGCGCTTCCACGATATCGTCAGAGCTGGCGCGCGCTGTCAGCATCAGGATCGGCGGTGTGGGCTTCAGGTTGGCCTGGGCCCAGACGGCGATTTCCAGACCGGTCATCTGCGGCACGTTCCAGTCCAGCACCAGCAGATCAAAGGCCTCCTGCCGAAGTCGGGTCAACAGCGGCTGGCCGGATTTGAACCAGATGCAATCATGTCCGGCAGGCTGCAGGATTGCCAACACCAGCTCGGCCTGCGGCGCGTCATCTTCCAGCAGGGCGATCTTCATGTGCCGGTCATCGCTTGAAGGGACAGATCTCGATCCTGCGGCACCAAGGGCGTGACCTCTGTTCATTCATCGCCATCACCGCGTGGCGTTGCAGTACAAGAGTAGCCTATGTTGCCCACCATGACGACGCGAAGAACCGTTCTGGCTGGAACTGCTGCACTGGTCGTTGGACCGGCTGTCGCGGCCACTGCGGACTATTGGCCCGGTGCCACGGACTGGGCGGGTGTTGAACCGGGGCCCGCGGGCTTCGATCCCGTAAAGCTGTCCACCGCTATCGACATCGCGATGGCAGACCGGAGCAACAGTGTCGTGGTGCTTCGCGGTGGGCGGCGGGTCGTTGAGCGATATGCGACCGGAATCACCCCGGCCAGTCGCCAGGAAGTCGCCTCGACCGCCAAGAGCATTATTTCGGTGCTGGTCGGTATCGCCATCGACATGGGTCGGATCAAAAGCGTCGACCAAGGTGCCGCCGACTTCATTCCCCAATGGCGGAACACGCCGCAGGCCGCGATCACACTGCGCCACATGCTGACCATGACCAGCGGGCAGGATTTCCGAAACCTGGCGCTCCGGGGCGTTGCGGGCGATCAGTTCGCCATCAATGCGGCGGCCCCGCAGGCCGTTTCTCCCGGAACCCGTTGGGCCTACGACACCGCCACGTTCCACCTGCTGTACCACGTGATCGCGCGGGCGGCGGGCGAACCCTTCGAAGCCTTTGCCCAGCGCAATCTGCTGGATCGGCTCGGCATGATGGACACCGGCTGGGTGACCAATTTGGGGCAAAGCGCGGGTGGCCCGGTGACCAACTACTACACGGCCAGATGTTCAGCTCGCGATCTGGCCCGCTTCGGCCTGTTCGCGCAGCGCGGCGGACGGTGGGCGGGCCAGCAGATCGTCAGCGCGGCCTACCTGCGGGCGGCCACGTCGCCCTCGCAGGACCTGAATCCGGCCTACGGCTATCTATGGTGGAACAACGCGAAACCCGGACGTGGCGCAGGGGTCGGTGCCGGCGGCACCGAGGCGTCGGGCTACCGGTTCGAGGGCTCGCCCCGCGACACCTTCGCCGCCATGGGCGCCGGCGGCCAGGTAGTGATGGTCGTGCCCTCACTGGATCTGGTGGTGGTCCGGCAGGGGCAGAATCCAGGCGGCACCCAGATGCTGCCGACATTGCTAGCCTCGGTCCGCGCGGCGGTTGAAGCCTGAGCGTCAGGGATCAGGCCGCCCGTAGGCGCGCCAGCATCGTGGCGGCATGCTGCAGTGCCACCTCGACTTCACCGGACTGTAGACCGGCCGTGACCGTTTCGTAGCGCACCGCCGCCTCCGGCTCCGCGAAGTGAGCGGCCAACGGCAGATAGCGCAGGTGGGCGTTCGCCAACCCGACGATAAACGCCGTCGGGCTTCCGGCCAGATCCGACCAGGCCTGCCCTACCTCGACCATGACCTCTCCGGGCAGCGCCAGAAATGCGAAGTCGTTGATCCGCATCACCTGGACCGGTGCCTTTACCGGCTTCGGCGGCGCAGCATCCGCGCGCCGCTGGTAGAGGCCCAGATAGCGGCAACAGGCGATCATCAGCTCGCGCATGTCGTCTTCGCTGAGGTCGTGCGCCACGACCACGTCAGAGGCCACCGACCACAGCGGCCCCGGCGGCAGCCCGCGTGCCAGGTCTTCCCCCAGATACCGGGCCAATGTCTGGCGCGCGTCGGCCAGCATGGATGCGGCGGCTTCCAGCGTATAGTCGGCGAAGTTCGGCTTCAGGAACAGGATCTGTCGCGCCGAGGAGACGCAAAGCTCAGCATAGGTTTTGGCCGCGACTATCGCTTGCAGCACCGCCACGGCCAGATCGCCTCCCATTTTGCGGGTATCGTCGTAGACGCCGCCAACGTAGCCACGCGGGTCGAGCGCGTCGCGGTTCGGACTGGTGATCGGCACTACATTGCCTTCGGTCGTGTTGAAGAACAGGGCGTTCACACCCGGCATCGCGGCTTCCAAGGCGCTTTGGGCGACGCCGGGGAAATCGCTGCTGATCTTCATATTGTCCCAGCCAAGCGTGACGGGATGGCATCCGGCCCCGAACAGCACAGCCATCGGCTGGTCGGTCACCACGTCGTCGGCGACGACGACCGGGATCCGGGTGTCGACCAGATTGGGGGTGCCTCTGGTCCGGCGATTGAGGAACCCGTCCAGCGTGCCGACCCCGGTGCGAACCCGGCATGGTCGCGCCGTCGCGACGGCCTGAACGCCGACAGCGATCATCGCCGCCTGCAGAGACGTTGCGAACGCCGCGACCCCGGTCGCGCCGTCACCGGCGTCATGCGGCATCGGCGCGGAGTGGGTGTGCGAAGCGCAAATGCAGATTTGTTCCGCCGTCAGGCCCAGCGTAGCGCCGAGAGCCGCAACAACCGCTTCGCCCAGCGGGCGAGGGGTGGAAATCAGGTCAGCTGTGATCAACAGCAGCCGGTGGTCGCCGTCGTCCAGGAACAGCGCCTTGACGAAGATCCGGTCCAGAACCCCGTCGCTGGGCTGGGTGCGTTGCCCGAAGCCGGCCAGCATCACCGGCCAGTCCGGCGTAATGTCGATCCGCGCGGTGCCAGCCCGGGATGTCGTCATGACAGTCACTCCGTTGCTCAAAGCCTGCGCCCGTGTCGCGAAAGGAAGCCCTCGAGGCCGCCGAACCGGACGACGCGAAATTCTTCTGCGGCGTCCAGATCGTGACGCTGCCCGACCTGACGCGCGCCGCCGTGTATCAGCATCTTCATGAAGGGCCTGAGGTCGGCACCCTCAGCGACCTCATCCAGCATCGCAATCGCCCAGCCCCCGGTGCGCGCCTGCATCCGCACCTGGTTCACATAGTTCCGCAGCATGGTCTGATGGCAGAGCGCCGCCTCGAGCTTGCGGTCCAGCACCGGGGCGATATCCACCACATCGGTGACCTGCGTTACCGAACGCCCGAAGTACCAGCGTTCGTAGCAACCATGCGGTGCCAACCCGACCTCCAGATGCTCGGGGTGATGCAAGGGGAACTGGCTGGTCCAGAACGCCTCGTCAACGGCGGCGGCGACCTTGATGTGGTCCTGATTGTCCTCGCCGTACATCGCATAGGGATCAAAGGTGACGAGCGCGTAGGGTCGGTGGGCGCGGATCTGGCGGATCACATGTTCGCGGAGTGCCACCTCGCTGACGTCGCCAAGCACGTCAGTGGCGTAGTCGAGTTCAATGATCTCGGCGATGCCAAGAACGACGGCCGCCAGGCGAAACTCGGCGCGGTTGGCGGCGATGGTTTCGGCCTCGGTGAGGTCGTGCGAGTCCCAGCGATCATCGGTGACGCGCACACAGACAACCCGCCATCCTGCGTCGGCCCAGCGCAGGATCGTACCACCCAGGAACAGCGCAGGGTCATCTGCGTGGGCTACCACCAGCAGGATCGTTCGGCCTTCGCCCGGGTCTATGGTGATCGGCGCAGTCATGGGATCTGACGCTAGGCACGCGGCCGCCCTTGGTCAAATCATTGACCGCCGGTTTGCGACCCGCCTAGGTTGGCTGCGGGGAGACATCATGAGCCGCGATTCCGATCCATTCGCCTCGATCATGATTGGCGAACCGTTTGAGGTCGCCGAGGTATCGCTGGTCGACGTGCTTTCGGGCCTTGGGTCCTGGACGGCGGTGGTCAGCGATCCGCCGTGGACCCTGATCGCCCCGGCGTTCCCGAAGCCGGCGCGGGTGGTGGTCGCCGGAGACATGGACCTGTCGGCGCTGGAGGCTCTGGCTGCGGTGACGGACGCGGGGCGCACCGTGGTGGGTATCGGTGGGGGCGCGGCCATGGACACCGCCAAGTTCCTGGCCTGGAAACACGGCAAGCCGCTGATCCAGGTCCCGACGATCACCTCCGTCGACGCGGCCTTCACCGATGCGATCGGCGTGCGTCAGGACCAGCGGGTTCGGTACATCGCCAAGGTCACGCCGCGACTGGTGGTGCTGGACCTGCCGCTGATCCGGTCGGCGCCGCCGCACCTGAACCGCGCCGGGGTGGGTGACGTGCTGTCTTGCCAAACCGGCCTGTTCGATTGGAAGCTGGCAAGTGATGCAGGACACGGCCACCCTTGGCGCGCCGATCTCGCTGCCCTTGGCGGAGAACTGCTGGACGGTCTGGAGGTTGGTGCCCTCGATATCTGCAACGTTTCCGCCGACGGGGTGCGGTTTCTGGCACATGCCTATCGCCGGATCGGTGCCGCCTGTGCCAAGGCGGGCCACAGCCGGTTCGAAGAAGGGTCCGAGCACTTCTGGGCCTATGCTTACGAGGCTCAGACCGGTGTGTCGCAGATACATGGAGAGCTTATTGCCTGCGGCGTTGTGGCGCTTAGCGTCGTCCAGGGCAACGCGCCCGACCGCGCCGCCGATATCGTGACCCGCAGCGGCGTCCGCGCCCATCCTGTGGACCTGGGGATGTCTCAGGCCCAGTTTCGGACCGCGTTGACCGGGCTTGCGGCCTATGCGCGCGCGGAATCCCTCGACATATCCGTCGCCGATCTGGTGCCCGTAACGTCTGATCAGGTCGATGCCGCGTGGCAGGCGGTCTGTGCGTTGCCGCGTCGTCCCTTGTCTGCATGAGCCGGAGCTCCCTCAATGACATCCAGTGACCGCGCCGCGATCCTGGGCGGGCGGCCGCTCTGTGCCGAACCGTTCCCCCGTTGGCCAATCTGGGATGATCACGAGCGCGACGCCCTGACCGCGACACTGGACAGTGGCGGCTGGTGGGATGGCGACGGGGATCGGGCGGCAGGGTTCGCCCGCGACTTTGCCGCCTTTCACGGCGCCGCGCACGGCCTGGCTATGACCAACGGCACCCACACGCTTGAGGCGGCGCTGGCAGCTTGCGATGTTGGCGAGGGCGATGAGGTCATCGTGCCCGGCATGACCTTTGTGGCGTCTGCTGGCGCTGTGCTGGCGGTCAACGCCACGCCAGTTTTGGTGGACATCGATCCTGAGACCCTGTGCATCGATGTGGCCGCCGCTGAGGCAGCGATCACCCCGCGCACCCGCGCCATCATGGCCGTCCACGTGGCCGGTGCGGCGGCTGATCTGGACGCCCTGGTCGACCTGTGCACGCGCAAGGGCCTGCACCTGATCGAGGACTGCGCCCATGCCCACGGCACCTTCTGGCGGGGTCGTGGCGTGGGGTCGTGGGGCAGCTTCGGCAGCTTTTCGATGCAGTCGTCAAAGCTGATGACGGCCGGCGAGGGCGGCGTGCTGATCTGCAACGACGACCGGCTGCGCGATCTGGCCCGCAGCTATGGCAACTGTGGTCGGGCGGAGGGAGAGTGGTTCTATCACCACGTCCGCTATGGCGCGAACCTGCGCATGACCGAGTGGCAGGGCGCGGTGCTCAGCGCCCAGCTTGAACGCTTTCCGGACCAGAACCGCCGGCGCAACCAGAACGCCGTAGCGCTGGGCGAGGCGCTGGCCGTGATCGAGGGCATCCGGCCCCAGTTCCGCGACCCCCGGATGAACAGCCAGGGAAACTACTGCTACGTCTTTCATTACGACAAGGCGGCCTTTGCGGGAATGGATCTGCGCCTGTTCGAAAAGGCGCTGGGGGCCGAGGGCGTGCCGATGGGTGTGTCCTACCCCAGCCTGAACGAACTGGAGGTGTTCCGCCGCGGCGACTTTGGACCCCGCCTGCGCGCCGGCGCGCCGAAGACCGACTACGCGAACCTGCGGCTGCCCGTCGCGGAACATGCCGCCCGGTCGAGCGTCTGGCTGCAGCACCGCATGCTGTTGGGTGATCCGGATCGCGTTCTGGAGGTCGCCCAGGCGGTGAAACGGATTCAGGATCAGGCGGCGGCCATTGTCGCGGCTGATGGCTAGCCACGCATCATCCTCGACTCGCAACCGCCGTTCGTGCCACCCACATAACCTCAAGCGCAGGTCAAACGCGCGCCCCCTGGAAACGCCCGGAGCCCCTCATGAGCGACGCCGACTATACGCCCCCCGCGATCTGGACCTGGAACAAGGAGAACGGCGGTCGCTTCGCCGCCATCAACCGGCCCATTGCCGGGCCGACCAAGGAACAACCGCTGCAGGTCGGCAAGCATCCGTTCCAGCTCTATTCCCTGGCCACCCCAAACGGGGTGAAGGTGACGGTGATGCTGGAGGAGTTGCTGGCCAAGGGCCACAAGGGCGCGGAATACGACGCCTGGCTGATCAACATCGGGTCGGGCGACCAGTTCGGCTCGGGCTTCGTCTCGGTGAACCCCAATTCCAAGATCCCGGCTCTGATGGACCACTCGGGCCCCACGCCGATCCGCATTTTCGAATCCGGCGCGATCCTGATCCACCTGGCGGAAAAGTTCGGGGAATTCCTGCCCACCGAACCGGCGGCCCGGGCCGAGTGCCTGTCGTGGCTGATGTGGCAGATGGGGTCGGCACCCTATCTGGGCGGCGGGTTCGGGCATTTCTACGCCTATGCTCCGACCAAGATCGAATATGCCATCGACCGCTTCGCCATGGAGGTGAAGCGCCAGCTGGACGTGCTGGATCGGCGTCTGGCCGAGAGCGAATATCTGGGCGGCGCCGACTACACCATCGCCGACATGGCGGTCTGGCCCTGGTACGGCGCGCTGGTGAAGGGCCTGGTCTATGAGGCCGGCGAGTTCCTGCAGGTGGCGGAGTACAGACACGTCATCCGCTGGACCGACCAGATCGCCGAGCGGCCGGCCGTGAAGCG
>JANORH010000551.1:0-3896 GCA_031415215.1 Alphaproteobacteria bacterium
CCCAGGATTAATTCCCGAACATGATCAACAGATATTAGGTGTCTGACTTTATCCGACCTTAAGTCTGGCGGGCCAAATTGGACGTGTTCTCAGGGGCGAGCAGGCAAACGCTTGAAGCCCCCCCACAACCTGCTCGCCAAATAGGAGATAGAGCCCATGTCGACGTTCGTGACCCGCTTCCTGAAAGACGAATCCGGCGCCACCGCCATTGAGTATGGCCTGATCGCCGCCCTGATCGCCGTCGTGCTCGTCGGCGCTGTGGGTGCTGTCGGCACCAGCCTTGAGGGTACGTTCCAAACCATTAGCGGCGCGCTCGACGCCGCCTGATCCAACGGCCAGCAGGCTGGAAGAGGCCCCCGGCGGAAACGCCGGGGGCTTTCTTCGTTTGAAGCTGGGCTGCAACGCTCCGTTCATCGGCGTGGGTGCATACTGGATGAAAGAGGTTCTCTGAAATGCCGCCCTTTCTCGCCGCAGCGTTGTCCACGGTGTTTGTCGGTCTGGTCCTGACCGCAGCGCTGGAAGACGCGCTGTCATTCACCATTCCAAACTGGGTGTCGCTGGCGCTGTTGGTGGCGTTCGGCCCTGCCGCGGTTGCTGTCGGTATGCCACTTCAGGCGGTGGCCTTGAATGTCGGCATCGGCGTGGCGGCGCTGGTCGCGGGTATGGTGATGTTCGCGCTGCGTTGGCTGGGTGGCGGTGATGCCAAGTTACTTGCTGCGGTCAGTTTATGGGTGGGCTGGACGGGGGTCCCGACATTCCTGATTGGAACCGCCATGGCCGGTGGCGCATTGGCGGTTATGCTGCTGACCTTGCGTTCGGCCTCATTGCGCCCGCTCATCCTGATGGGCCCCCGTTGGGTGACGCGTTTGGCGGAACGGGGTGAAGGCGTGCCCTACGGCGTAGCGATTGCGGTCGGTGCGTTCACCGCCTTGCCATTGACCCTGTTCGGCGCGGCGCTGGGGCTCTAGATTATCGCCATGTCAGACGTCATCCTCCAGACTTGGGACGGCCACGCGGTCCCGATCCATGCCCTCACCGAAGCCGAGACCGCGACGGTGCTGGCCGGCGACGCTTTTACTGCCGCACTGGCGACGACGGTTGAGTTCAAAGGCAAGGTCGGCCAGCTGCTACTTATCCCGAACGCGGAAGGTGCTCTGGATCGCGTGCTGTTCGGCGCGGGCGATGCCCAGCACCCCGTCGCTTTCCGCACCCTGCCCGGCAAACTCCCCGCCGGGGTTTATCGGATCGCGGCCCAGCCCGACGGCGTCACAGCTGACCAGATCGCGCTCTACTTCGCGCTCGGCAGCTATCGGTTCGACCGGTACAAAGCCCACGGCGGTGAGCGCGCCCGACTGGTATCGCCCGACGCCGACGTCGCAGAAATCCTGCAGATTTCCCACGCATGTGCGCTGGCCCGCGACATGATCAATACCCCGGCCAACGACATGGGGCCGCTGCAGATCGAGACCATCGCCCGAGAAATCGCCGAACAGCACGGCGCCCGCATCACGGTGATCCAGGGCGACGGGCTGCTTGAGGGAAATTATCCCGCCGTCCACGCCGTCGGCCGCGCTGCCGATCCAGCCCGCGCGCCACGCATGATCGAGATTTCCTGGGGCGAGGCCGACAAACCGCTGGTCTGCCTCGTTGGGAAGGGTGTGGTCTTCGACACTGGAGGGCTCGACATCAAGCCGTCGGCCGGCATGCGCAACATGAAGAAAGATATGGGCGGTGCCGCCCATGCCCTGGCCCTGGGCCGGATGATCATGGCGGCCGGGTTGCCCTTGCGTCTCTCGATATTGGTGCCCGTGGTTGAAAACGCCATCTCCGGCGACGCCATGCGACCGGGCGACGTGCTGGCCTCGCGCAAGGGCGTCACCATCGAGGTCGGCAACACCGACGCCGAGGGCCGCCTTATCCTGGCCGACGCCCTGACGCGGGCTTGCGAACTGGACCCCGCGCTGACCATCGACATGGCCACGCTGACAGGTGCGGCGCGGGTGGCGCTGGGACCTCAGTTGCCGCCCTATTTTACTGACGACGAGGGCCTTGCGACCCAGATCGAGGCCGCAGCGCGGGCCGAATGGGATCCGTTGTGGCGCCTGCCGCTGTGGAAAGCCTACGGTGAGGCGCTGGATAGCGATGTCGCCGATATCCGGAATGATCCTGACGGCTGGGCTCAGGCCGGGGCGGTCACGGCGGCGCTGTTCCTGCAGCGGTTCGCGCCCAAGGGCCCATGGGTCCACCTCGACATTTTCGCCTGGAACCCCCGCGTCCGGCCCGGCTGGCCTGCCGGCGGTGAGGCTCAGGCGATCCGGGGCCTCTACCGGATGATCCGCGAGCGGTTTCAATGAAGCACGACCCCCGCATTACCCCATGGCGAGACGGAATCGCGGCGCGCGGCCTGGAAGGCCTGATGGAGGCCGAGGTCTATCTGGATACGCGCACGCTGGCCTGTGTGGCGGCGGCGACGGCGATACGTGCCGCGCCCGACGCCAACGCCGAACAGATGGATCAGCTGCTGTTCGGTGAGCGATTCGCGGTGCTGGAAGAAGAGGGCACCTGGCGGCTGGGCCAGGCGCTGCGCGACGGCTATGTCGGCTATGTCCAAGCGAGCGATCTGAAACTGATCGAGACGCCGGTGACGCACCGGGTGGCCGCTATCCGAACCTATGCGTTTGCCGAGCCCAGCATCAAGTCGCGCGCCATCGGTCCCTATTCGATCAACGCCCTCGTGTCCGTGGAGGCCGTCGAGGGTCGCCTGGTCAAGGTCGCAGGCGCAGGCTGGATGACCGCCTCACATCTGGCACCTATCGGCACGGTGGAAGACGACTGGGCTTCGGTCGCCGAACAATTCCTGGGTGCGCCCTACCTTTGGGGTGGCCGCGAAAGCCTGGGCCTGGACTGTTCGGGTTTGGTGCAACAGGCGCTGTTCGCCTGCGGCCGCGCCTGCCCGCGCGATGCAGACCAACAGGAAGAGATGGGTGTCGAGATCGCACCGCATGACTTTGCGCGTGGCGACCTGGTGTTCTGGAAAGGACACGTGGCCATCGGCCTCGGCGAGGGCCAGATCATCCACGCCAACGGCCACCACATGGCCGTCGCTATTGAACCTCTGGCGGATGCGATTGCCCGCATTGGTGAGGGCGGTTCACAACCGACGAGCTACCGGCGGGTTTGAGCCCGCAGCGGTAGCGCAGCAGCCAACACCCTACTTCGCCGCAGGCACCGCAGCCGGGGCCGCAGGTGCCGCAGCCGAAGCCGCCGCGCCTTCTGCCGCTGGCGCAGCAACCGCCGCAGCCGGCGCGCGGGCCGGGTCAGGGGCCGGAACCGGGATGGTGCCGCCCTGGCTGCGCAGATAGGCGATAAGATTGATCCGCTCATCCTGCTTCTTCAGCCCAACAAAGCTCATCTTGGTGCCGGCAATGTACTTTGCCGGGCTCTTGAGGAACTCATAGAGATGGTCGTCGTCCCAGACCGCCTGTTTGGCACCGAACTCAATCATGGCGGTCGAATAGGCGAAGCCCGCATGGCTGCCGGGCTTGCGGCCAGGCGCGCCATTGATGTTCGGACCTGTGCCGTTCGCACCGCCGGCCTCGATGGAGTGACAAGACTTGCACTTGGCGAACACCGCTTCGCCCGCCGCAACGTCGGCTATCGGCAGGACCGTGCCCCAGTCGGGCGGCGTGTCGGCGACAGCGGCTTCCGAGCCACCTTCCTCGACAACCTCGACCAGATAGCCCGGCTTGGCCGGTGCCTCGGATCCGAAGATCCCCGCCGAGAGTTGACCCAGGCCAATCATGGCCAATCCTGTAGCCAGCGCGGCGCCGGCGATTTTGTTGAACGTAAGGTCGCTCATTATCCGCTCGTCACGCCTCTCACTGGCCATGGGTCGG
>JANORH010000552.1:0-4108 GCA_031415215.1 Alphaproteobacteria bacterium
CGTTGCGCGAAGTGCTTGAGTCCCATGGACTTTGGGCCAAGAAGGCCTTCGGACAGCATTTCTTGCTCGATCTCAACGTCACCCGGAAGATCGCGCGACTGGCCAAAGTCGGCGCCGGAGATCACGTCATCGAAGTTGGCCCCGGCCCGGGCGGGCTGACCCGGGCGCTGCTGGAGACCGGTGCCCGTGTCACCACGATCGAGAAGGATGAACGATTTCGTCCAATCCTGGATGAAATTGCTGCGGTATCACCCAATATCAACGCGATCTTCGGGGATGCGCTGAAGACGGACGAAGCGACAATCGCCGGAGACAGGCCGGCCCACGTCGTCTCCAACCTACCCTACAACGTGGGGACGCCGCTGCTCATTAAATGGCTGACTGGACCCTGGACGCCGGCATCCCTGACCCTGATGTTTCAGCGCGAAGTGGCTGATCGGATTACAGAAGGTCCCGGCGAGGACGCATATGGTCGTTTGGCAGTGATCGTCCAGGCGACCTGCAAGGCGCGCCGCGTCATGGACGTTCCTGCCCGGGCGTTCAGCCCACCCCCCAAGGTGGAATCTGCGGTCGTGCGCCTTGAACCCTTGCCGATACGGCCCTCCCCGGATCGCCTCGATGCCTTGCAGAAGATCACGGCGGCGGCGTTCGGACAACGCCGGAAGATGCTCCGGTCCAGCCTCAAGTTGATGGGCGGCGAAGCCCTGATCGAAGCAGCAGTCCAGGATCCACAGGCCCGTGCCGAGACTATCCCGGTGGACGGGTTCCTGGCGTTGGCCGACGCCTGGCTGGCGGCGCGATAAGTCCAGCGTTGCCGAACGGCGCGCTTGGCGTTCCTATAGCCGACCGGGGACCGGGGAGACCACATGCTGAGCCTGCTGGGCGTTGCGACCGTCGTGGTCGGATTTGCCATCGGATTGAACCCGCTGCTGGTGGTGGTCGGCGCAGCTTTCGTCGCGGGCCTGGCCGCTGGCCTTTCCCCGATCGAGGTGCTGGCTGCCTTTGGCAAGGCGTTCAACGAAAACCGCTACATCAGCGTCGCCTTTCTGACGCTGCCCATGATCGGTGTGGTGGAGCGTGCTGGCATCCAGGAACAGGCGCGTACGCTGATGCTGCGCCTGCGCGGCGTCTCGGTAGGATCCCTGCTGGTGGTCTATCTGCTGTTCCGTCAGGGAACGGCGGCGCTGGGCCTGATCTCGATCGCCGGCCACGCCCAGAGCATTCGCCCGATCATCGCACCCATGGCGGAAGGCGCGGTCGAAGCCTACGTCGGGCCTCTGCATCCCAGGACCCGGCAGGAAGTCCGCGCAATGTCAGCGGCAACGGACAACATCGGCGTATTCTTCGGCGAGGATATCTTCGTCGCCATGGGGTCGATCCTGCTGATGGTCGGCTTCCTGGCAACCGCAGGCATCACCATTGATCCTATCCACCTGTCGCTATGGTCGATCCCCACGGCCATCGTCGCCTTCGCCATTCATACCGTTAGGCTGCTGCTCTTCGACCGGCGGACCCGGCGGAGGCTGGCCGAATGATCGGGCTCTCGGTCGTCTATGTGGTGGCCGGTGTGGTCTTTAGCGCCTTTGCCGTGCTGAGCGCGCTGGATCGCAACAACCCCAAACGACTCGGCAACGCCGCCTTCTGGGCGCTGGTCGCCACCAGTTTCCTGGCCGGAAATCGCCTGGGCGACGTGGGCAATGGCGTGATCGTACTGGGATTGGCCGCTATCGCGGGCCTCGGCGGCCTGGGCCGCGGCCGGCCCGCGACGACCTCGGCAGACGAACGCACGGCGTCTGCGAGGCGCTTCGGCAACAAGCTGTTCATTCCAGCCCTGACCTTGCCGCTTGTGGTGGTGTTCGGCGTCCTGGTGCTCAAGCCTCTGGAATTCGGCGGCGTTCCGCTCCTCGACCCCAAGCAGGCGACGCTACTTTCGCTGTCTCTGGCGGCCGTGGTCGCGACCGGCGTCGGCCTGATCCTGTTGCGTCAACCGCTGATGAGCCCGCTGCAGGAGGGCCGTAGGCTGATGGATACCGTCGGTTGGGCTGCGCTGCTGCCTCAGATGCTGGCCGCGCTGGGGGCCGTGTTCGCTCTGGCCGGGGTCGGCGAGACCATCGGCCAACTGGTCACCGCCTATCTGCCCATGGACGCCCGCCTGACCGCTGTCGCCGTCTATTGTCTGGGTATGGCGGCCTTCACGATGATCATGGGTAATGCTTTCGCCGCCTTTCCAGTGATGACCGCCGGGGTGGCTCTGCCGATCCTGGTGGGCAAGTTCGGTGGCGATCCGGCGGTGATCGCCTCGATCGGTATGCTGTCGGGCTTTTGCGGCACCCTGATGACCCCGCTGGCTGCCAACTTCAATCTGGTCCCCGCTGCCCTGCTGGAACTTCCCGACCGCTACGCCGTCATCCGCGCCCAGATCCCGACGGCGATACCCCTGCTGCTGGCCAATGTGGTGCTGATGTATGTCCTTGCCTTCTGATCGCCTGACGCCGGAGCTGGCCTCATCCTTCGCCCGGATCGCGCTTGGCCATGTGGCGCGTGAATATCCCAACAAGCTGGATCACGTGCTGGAGGGACCGGGCGATCTACGCTGCCCTCGCGATCTGCACCCGATTTTCTTCGGCAGCTTCGACTGGCACTCCTGCGTCCACGGCTACTGGCTGCTGGCCAGTCTGCTCAGGCTGGAGCCGGATATCACGGAGGCACCGGCGATCCGGGCGCTGTTCGACGACGCCTTCACGCCCGGCAAGGTCGCGGCCGAACGGGCCTACCTTGACCGCCCGTCGGCGCGAGGGTTCGAGCGTCCCTATGGCTGGGGATGGCTTCTCAAGCTACAGGCCGAATTGCTGAGGCACGACGCGCCCTGGGCCAAAGTGCACCAGCCACTGGCCAAAGCCTTTGCCACCCGGTTCTGCGCTTTCCTGCCCAAGGCGACCTACCCTGTGCGCACAGGGGTCCACTCCTCTACTGCCTTCGCCGTCTTGCTGGCGCTGGACTACGCCGATGCCGCGAGCGACGAGGTCCTGGCCGCGCTGCTGCCTGCGCGCGTGATGTTGTGGCACGCCAATGACCGCGATGCCCGGGCTTGGGAGCCGTCGCTGGATGACTTCCTGTCGCCCACTCTGATGGTCGCCGCCTGCATGGGCCGGGTGCTGACGCCGCAGGTGTTTCAAACCTGGTTCCGCGCCTATCTGCCGAATGCCGCCGCCCGCCAGCCGGACAGCCTGTTCATCCCCGCTCAGTCACCGGATCGCAGCGACGGCAAGATGGCGCACCTGGATGGCGTCAACTTCTCCCGCGCCTGGTGTTGGCGGGAGATCGCCGCGCGACTGGAGGAGAGCGATCCGTTGCGCCCGGTCGCGGAAGACGCCGCACGCCGCCACATCGCCACCAGCCTGCCCCACGTGGCCGGAGACTATATGGGCGAGCACTGGCTGGCGTCGTTCGCGCTACTGGCGCTGACGGCGGGTTAGATTTGGGTTGATGAACCGTGCGCCGGGACCTCCGGCGCGCCTCATCGGCGAGACGTCCAGTGAGCGCATGGGCGACCAACTCTCTGTAGCGCCTGGCGCCGGCATTGACCGGATCCGAGCGACGACTTAACTTCCGCACATGTCAACGACTGCATGATCCTGACGCCGCGCGGCGGCGCGGCGTCGCCAGCATCTCGGATCGACCGCCAAGACAGCGGTCACATTGCTGCGTCATGCCCGTTGAAGGATCACCTACTTTGAACACACCATTTGACATCAAGCGTCTGCTCATTCGGCAGGAACGCGCAGACGATGTAAACGAGATTGGCTTTGTAACGGCCAATGCCTTCGCACCCATGCCCTTCGGTGATGGAACTGAACCCCGGCTCATCGAGACTCTAAGGGCGGCCGGCGGGTTGTCCGTCTCTCTCGTCGCAACGGTGGACGACGCGTTGGTCGGCCATGTCGCCTTTTCCCCGGTGAGGATCGATCACCGGCCGAGCGGCTGGTATCAGCTTAGCCCGCTCTCCGTTGCACCACCGCTGCAAAATCGCGGCATAGGTAGTGCCCTGATCATCAGCGGGCTGAATCGCCTCAGGACCCTTCACGCAGACGGCTGCGTCCTGCTGGGG
>JANORH010000553.1:0-1662 GCA_031415215.1 Alphaproteobacteria bacterium
TCCCGCGGAGTTGCGCAGTCCGGCGTTCATGCCCGACGGAAAGGGTATCGCCTATCAGGCGCTCGCCAATGGTCAGGCGCGGCTCTATGGCCCCGATGGCGTGCTGGTGGAGGGCGAGGACGTGTTTCCGTTCCGGCCGTCCTGGCTGCCGGGTGGCGACCTGATCTATGCGGCTGGCGGCAAGATCCGGCGACGCACGCCCGCCGGCGTGGTCCGCGACATCCCCTTCTCGCTGTCGGTCCCGGTTGTGCGGCCAACCTACAAGAAGCGGCAGCGCGACTATGACAGCGCGGCGCGCAAGCCGGTGGTCGGCATCGGCAGCCCGGCCTTGTCGCCTGACGGGAAGCAAGTGGTGTTCCGTGCGCTGAATGCGCTGTGGCTGTTGCAGATTGGCGGGAAGTCCAGCCGGCTGGTCAGTGACGGGTTCTGGGTCTGTGATCCAGCCTGGTCGCCGGACGGCAAGACGCTGGCCTATTCCACCGACCGGGACGGCACGCTGGATATCTGGCTGCGCGAGATGGCGACGGGTGCCGAGCGCCGGTTGACCAACCACAAGGACGCAGCCCTGTCGGCCGCCTGGTCGCGCGACGGCAAGAGCCTCGCGTTCCTGGATCAGAACGGGTCGTTGCATACCGTGGGCGTGGCAAACGGTGTGGTCCGTCAGGTGTTCGGCGCGATCTGGGAGCCGGGCAAGCCGACGTGGAGCCCGGATGGCAAGACGTTGGCGCTGGCGGCTTTCAAGCCCTATTCGGCGCGTTTCCGGGAGGGGTTGAGCGAGATCCTGACGGTGGATGTGGCGTCGGGCGCGGCGACCTATCAGCCGGTGTTTCCGGACAAGTCGCTGGGCACACGGGGCGACGACGGCCCGGTCTGGTCGCCGGACGGCAAGACCATGGCGTTCGTGTTCGCCAGCCGCCTGTGGGTTGCGCCGGTGGGTGCCAAGGGGGCGATGTCTGCGCCGCCAACGGCACTGAACTCGGAGGTCACTGACGCGCCGACCTGGAGCGGGGACAGCGCCAGCCTGCTCTACCTATGCAATGGCGCCCTGCGCAGGATCGGCGCGACCGGCGGGAAGCCTGTGACCGTGCCTCACGGAATCACCTGGGCAAACGCCAAGCCCAACGGCCGCGTCGTCGTGCGGGCCGCGCGGGTCTGGCAGGGGCTGACGCCGGATGTCCGCGCTAATACCGACGTGGTTATTGTCGGCAACCGTATCGCCGATCTGGTGTCCGCAGGGACCACCGTGGGAGGTGCCAAGATAGTCGAGGCCGGCGACGCGACCGTCATTCCGGGCCTCGTGGAGATGCACGCGCACCGCCAGATGCAGGGCTATGGTTATGGCGACCGCGAGGGGCGGTTGTGGCTGTCGCTGGGGGTGACCACCAGCCGCTCGCCCGGTTCGCCCGCCTATCACATGGTCGAGGACCGCGAGGCCATTGATGCGGGCACGCGGATGGGGCCGCGGTACTTCTCCACCGGCGAGGCCATCGACGGGTCGCGGATCTATTACAACTTCATGCGCCCGGTGACGGAGCCCGGCCAGATGGCGCTGGAGCTGTCGCGGGCCAAGGCGCTGAGCTACGATCTGCTGAAATCCTATGTGCGGCAACCTTTGCAGGCGCAGCGCGACATCACCGCCTGGGCGCATGATCAGGGCATTCC
>JANORH010000554.1:0-1824 GCA_031415215.1 Alphaproteobacteria bacterium
AGGGCGTCCTGCGCGACCGCAATTTCGACGAACCGCGCCTCGACCTCATCCATAGTGCAACTGAGCGCCACCCGGCCCCGGTCGAGGAACACCACATCGGTCAGGACATGCTGGATTTCATGGACGTCATGGGTCGAGAGAATGATGGTCCGGCTGTGATCGACATAGTCGCTGAGCAGGGTGTCGAAGAACTGTTTGCGGTACAGCAGGTCCAGCCCCAGCGTCGGTTCGTCCAGCACCAGCAACCGCGCATCCACGGACATCACCAGCGCCAGGTGAAACTGGGTGACCATGCCCTTGGAGAGCTCCCGGATCTTGCGGTCCTGGCGGATCGTGGTCCGGGCCAGGAAACCTTCAGCCCGCGCGCGGTCAAAGCGCGGATGCACGCCCGCCATATAGTCGAGCGCCTGGCGCACCTGCATCCAGCGCGGCAGCACGGCGACGTCGGCGATGAAACAGACCTCCTGCATCAGCTCGCCGCGCTCCCGCCAGGGATCCCGGCCCAGCACGCGAAGTTCGCCCTCGTATGACACCAGCCCCAGAATGGCCTGGAGGGCGGTGCTCTTCCCGGCCCCGTTGGGGCCGAGCAGGCCGATGATGCGGCCCTCGCCGATCGACAGATCTATCCCGTCGAGGGCGACGGTCTTGCCGTAGGTCTTGCGCAGGTTGCGAGCTTCAATGAAGGACATGACTCACTCCTCCCCGGCTGCGCCGTCGGAGGCGCGCGAGCCCAGCAGTTCCTGCGCCAGGCCGAGCCGCTGGATTGTCGCGTGAATCCCCGGCCACTGTTCTGCAAGGAACCGCTTGCGCTCGCCCTGCAACAGCAGGTCCCGTGCGCCCAGGCTGACGAACATGCCGACACCCCGCTTCTTCTCGACCAGATGCTCGTCGACCAGCTGCTGATAGGCTTTCAGCACCGTCAGCGGATTGATTCGACTCTCCGTCGCCACACTGCGCACGGACGGCAGCGGGTCGCCCTCGCCGAGAATTCCGTCGAGAATCATCGCGACAACGCGTTCGCGGAGCTGGCGGTAGATCGGCTGACTGTCGCTCCACTCTGAATCCATCGCCCCTGCCGGACGCCCCCTCGCAACCATCGGGTTCGGCAAAGTACCGAACTGGTGTTATACATGACTACAACACCTGCGGAACGCAAGCGCTTTTTCCCGGACCAGGCCTCGCCTGCGGCTGGACGCGCGCAATTCCGGGGCGGAATGCGCTACCGTTGAGGTTCGGACGGGATCACCGACCTGGGAGCGCGCGATATGGGCCGGCTGATCGAGGAACTGGACTATCGCGAGACGGCCATGGGGCCGCTGATCCTGCGGCGGCGCTGGGTGGCGGCGATCGATGCGGACGTGGTCGAGGTGATCCTCGGCGACGAGCACCTGATGTCCAGCCTGTTCACGGTCGGTGAGACCGAACTGGCCGTCCGGGGTCTGGCGGCGGCGAAGGGCGCGGCGTTGCGGGTTCTCGTGGGTGGTCTGGGGCTGGGTTACACGGCGCGTGCGGCGCTGGCCGACGATCGGGTGACTTCGGTCGAGGTCGTGGACGCCCTCGCGCCGGTGATTGAATGGCACGAAGCCGGTCTGGTGCCCCTCGGAGAGAGCCTCGGCCAGGAGCCGCGCTGTCATCTTCGGCAGGGCGACTTCTTCGGCTGGTTCGATGCGCCGCGGGTGGCGGCGGATCGCTATGACGTCGTCCTGCTCGACATCGACCACTCGCCCCGCGCCCTGCTGCATCCCGACCACGCGCGTTTCTATGCGGATGAGGGGCTGCGGAGCCTGCGCGACGGGATCGCTGAGGGCGGGATCTTCGCCATGT
>JANORH010000555.1:0-2755 GCA_031415215.1 Alphaproteobacteria bacterium
CGCCGGGTGTTGAGACAGATCGTGATTTTACCCCGGGCGTTCACCAGATCCTCGGGCCGACAGTAGCCTGCAAACATCAGCGGCGCTGCAAGCGTCGCGGGCAGATCGTCGGCCGCACGCACGCTGAACTGCTGCAGGAATTTCAGCGGGATCGTTCGGCCTGCGTCGGTGACGACCGAAACCTGCGCCGCCTCGACCCGGCTCTCGTGGACGGGAAAGGTCTGGAAAAAGGTTCCGTTGTCACCCGCCGGTTTCCAGCCCGCCGCCTTGAAACGCTCGGCGACCAGTCGGCCTGCGCGGTCGTGGCCCGGCGAGCCGATGTCGCGGCCTTCCATGGCGTCGGACGACAGCTGCTCGGTGATCGCCCACCAGGCTTTGGTGTCCGGGTCCTTGATGGTGGCTGTTCGGGGCTCGGCGAGGGCCGATGTGGACAGGGTGGCCAGGAGCGCGGCGACGAGAAGCTGTGGGCGGTTCATAAGCCACGCTCCCAGAGCGTCGTCCGATCTGCAAGCCCTCAGGAGCGCGCGATGTCCAGAGGCGCTGGATTTCGGGCTCCGTTTTGACGTCGATCCAGCTGCCTCAGATCGCCAAAGGTGACGTGCGGATGAGTTCTGACCAGGTCGCGGAAACGACCCAGATAGATCGGCACGAACACCAGGGCGGCTCCGCCCAGATCCCCGGCGAAGTCTTTGAGCGACATCTCGCGCCCGACCAGGGACTGCGAGATTTCGCTGGCGACACCCAGGCCGACCAGCGCTGCAGCAAGATCAGATGTTCGCGACCGGGGCAGCGCGCCCAGCATCAGGGCGCCCAGACCGTAGAACAACAGTCCATGCGCCACGGTGTCAGGAAACGGCAGACCCAGCTGGTCATACCGAAAGGGCCCGGTGAGGGCGATCAGCGCCGCGAGGCCGCCCAGAACGCCGACACCGCGCAGGACAATCATCAATCTGTGCGGCGTCACCGGCATGGCAGAGCTCTACCCGCACATACTGAAAATGCGGTGAAATCTTAGCGTTAGCGGGGCGTCAACCTCCGCGTCACCCCCACCGCGATCAGGGTCTGGCCCGCGAAGTAGAGGCCCCAGACGGCCAGCGCCAAAGGAAACACGTCCAGCGCGGGTCGACCTGTGCGCAGGAAGATCAACAGGTCCGAGACGACGAACATCAAGGCGCCGGCCCCGACCAGCAGCCGCGGAAACCGGCTGATCCAGGCCGCCGACGCCATGGCCGCGAGCCCCAGCGCATAGAGTGCGATCAGGCCCGCACCGGCACGATCCGGCGGCAGCAGGAAGGCCGTGACTGTAGCGACGGGGATGATGGTCAGACCCAGCGCAAGATGTCGGGCGCTCAGGTTCGGATCACGGTGGCGCAGATAGAGCGCAATGGCGGTCAGGTGCCCCGCCAGGAAGGCCAGGGCGCCCACGACAAGGCCGTGGGTTTCAAGCAGCACATCGCCGAGCGCACCGAACGCCATCATGAAAACCAGCAGCCAGCCGTCCGGTGCGCGCGCCTGGGTGGCGGCGAAAACGGCCAGCAGCACCACCCCCGCGCCCTTCCAGACCACGGACGCTACCGGCGGCAGGTCCAGAAACCACGACCCGACGTAACTGACCCCGGCCGTAATCGCCGCGATGAGCAGCAGGCGGGCGGGGGGGGTCATACGAACCCCTTGAGCTCGCACCAGACGTCGGTCGGATCGCGTGCCGAGCGCCAGCCGTTGATGGCGTGGTCGGGATCGCGGTAGCCCAGCGCCATGCCGGAAAACAGCATGTGATCGTCGGGCATGCCGACGAACTTCGCCACCGTCTGCGGATAACGGGCCCAGAATTCCTGCGCGCAAGTGTCCAGACCGCGTTCCACCGCCAGCAGCATCACGGTCTGCATGAACATGCCCAGGTCTGACCACTGCGGCGGGCCCAGCTTGCGGTCGAGGCAGAAGAACAGGCCGGCCGGCGCGCCGAAAAACGTCGTGTTGTTAGCCAACTGCTGAAGACGCGCGGGCTTGTCTTCGCGAGGAATGTCAAGACTGGCGTAGAGGTCCTCGCCGTTCTGGAACCGGCGCGTGCGGAAGGGATCCCAAAGGTTCTGGGGGTAGACCTCATATTCCGGCGTCTCACCGAAGGGCTTGGTTTGGACGATAGCCTTGAATTCCTCCAGCGGCGCGCCCGCCAGGCCATAGACCCGCCAGGGCTGCAGGTTTCCACCCGAGGGGGCGCGGGCCGCCAGTGTCAGGATTTCAGCCACCAGGGCGCCCGGCACCGGATCGGGCTTGAAGGCGCGGACCGAGATCCGCCGTTCGACCGCGTCAGAGACGTTCATGCCTGTTCCCATTGACCGAAGGGTTAAGAATCGCGCCTAGCATGTACGCGCAGGGTCAAGGCAAGCGACACGTGGGCAAGCAACGCAAGGGCGGTTTCCGGGGGTTTGTGCGCGCGGTGTTCATCGCGGGCCTGATCGTGTTCTTCATCGGCCCGGTGATCGCCGTGGCGGTCTATCGCTTCGTGCCGCCGCCGGTGACCTTCCTGATGGTCCAGCGGACCATCGAAGGTCGTGGCTTCCAGCGTGACTGGGTGCCGATGGAGCAGATTTCGCCCAATCTGGTCCGCGCCGTCATCGCCGCCGAGGACGCCCGGTTCTGCGAGCACATGGGCTTTGATGTCGAGGCCATCCAGAAGGCCATGGTCGCCAACGAGGCCGGCAAGAAGCTGCGCGGCGGCTCCACCATCAGCCAGCAGACCGCCAAGAACGTGTTC
>JANORH010000556.1:0-2051 GCA_031415215.1 Alphaproteobacteria bacterium
CGCCACGTCCGCCACCCCCGGCACCAGCCGCCCGTCCAGCAGCGCCCGCGCCCGCACCGTCAGCATCAACGCCTGCGCCGCCCGTGGCCCCGGCCCCCAGCTCAAACTGCCCGCCAGATCACGCCCCTCCGCCTCACCGGGGCGACACCCCCGCACCAGATCAAGAATAGCCTCCACCACCCCATCCCCCACCGGCATCCGCCGGATCACGGCTTGTGCCGCCGGCAATTCCCCCTCGCCAAACACCTGATGCGAAACCGAAACCTCCGCGCCCGTGGTGGCAATCAGAATATCCCGCTCGACCGCCCGCGTCGGATATTCCACATCCACCTGCAACAAGAACCGGTCCAACTGCGCCTCGGGCAGCGGGTACGTCCCCTCCTGCTCGATCGGGTTCTGCGTCGCCAGCACATGAAACGGCCGCCCCAAAGGCCGGTGAACCCCCGCAATCGTCACCTCCCGCTCCTGCATCGCCTGCAACAGCGCGCTCTGCGTCCGGGGCGACGCCCGGTTGATCTCATCCGCCATCAGCAACTGGCAAAACACCGGCCCTTCGATGAAGCGAAAGGCGCGCGACCCGTCGGCGGCGGTGTCAAGCACCTCAGAGCCCAGAATATCGGCGGGCATCAGGTCGGGGGTGAACTGGATGCGGTTGCCTTTGAGGCCCATCACGGTGGACAAGGTATCGACCAGCCGTGTCTTGCCCATGCCGGGCAGGCCGATCAGCAGCGCGTGCCCGCCGCACAGCAATGCGGTCAATGTCAGGTCCACCACCCGGTCCTGTCCGATGAATCGTGCAGCGATGCTGGCGCGCGCTGCGGCCAGCTTTTCTTCCAGCGCCTCGATCTCGGCCACCAAATCAGCGCCAGTTGCCATGACTTTTCCCTTCAAGGACTCTACATCTGTCTTTGAACAGATATTCCGGCGGACCCCAATGGCAAAGACAAACAACGGTGAAGCGGGCGAAGGTGCGCGTGTCGCAAAGGTGTCTGCAGATGGCCTTGCCACGGCGGCAAGGACGGCGACGCAGAAGGGTCCGCCCCCCGTCCACCTGTGGAACCCGCCGTTTTGCGGCGATATCGACATGCGAATCGCGCGGGACGGGACATGGTTCTACCTCGGCACGCCGATGGGCCGTCACGCGCTTGTGAAGCTGTTTGCGGGAATCATCTGGCGGGAGGGGGATGATTATTTCCTTGTCACGCCGGGCGAGAAAGTCGGAATCAAGGTGGATGACGCGCCGTTCATCGCAGTGGATTTCGATCTGGTCGCGGATGGGTTGGCGTTTGTAACGAAGGTAGAGGACCGGGTTGTCGCCGGGCCGGACCACCCGATCCGGGTCACGCGGGATCCGGTCTCCGGCGAACCGTCCCCCTATGTCCTGTTTCTCCGCATCCTGGTGGCGCTGTTCGACCGCAAGTCGTTTTACCGCCTTGTCGATCTGGGCGAGGTTGAAGGGGACTGGTTCGGCGTCCGGTCGCAGGGCGTGTTTTTCCCGATCATCCCCGCCGCCGAACTGTAGTTTTCGCATGTCAACAAGCGGCACAACCGGTGGCCACTTTAGCCTGAAATGCTGTCATCGCTGGGCGAGGACGACGCCCGACGCCACGATCGCCGCGCCTATTGCCTGCGGCCATGACCACGACCCGCCCAAGGCCAGCAGGATCAGCATCACATAGAACGGCGCGATGTTGATGTGGAACGACGCGACGGCGACCCCCAGTCGTTCGACGGCACCGATGAACAGAACCTGACTGATCGCCATCGCCAGCAAACCATAGATCGCCAGCAACCCCAACGTACCGGGGTCAGACAGGTTTGGCGGCAAAACCGTCAGCCCCAGCCCGAACATCGCACCAAAAACCACGGCAACAAAGATCAACCCCCCGGACAAGGTCAATGTGGTCCGGCCCAGGACAGTCATGTCCGGAAATTCGCGCACCGTCATGAAGCTGGCCCATGAATACAGGATCGCTGACGCCAGTGCCATCAGCGCCCCCAGCCCCAGATTGCCGGGCCCCCCACCCCCAGTCGCGACGATCCCGCCCACG
>JANORH010000557.1:0-9117 GCA_031415215.1 Alphaproteobacteria bacterium
GCCTCGTCGAAGAAGAACACCAGGCGGGGTTTGTCGGGGTCGCCGATCTCGGGCAGTTCCTCGAACAGCTCGCTCATCAGCCACAGCAGGAAGGTCGCGTAGAGCCTGGGGTTGGCGATCAGCTTGTTGGCCGCCAGCAGGTTGATGTAGCCCTTGCCCGAGGGGTCGGTGCGCATGATGTCGGACAGCTGCAGCGCCGGTTCACCGAACAGGTTGGTGCCGCCCTGATCCTCCAGTACCAGCAGGCCGCGCTGGATGGTGGCAATGGTGGCCGGTGAGATGTTGCCGTAGCGGGCCGAGAGGTCCTTGGTGTTCGCAGCGGCGTGGGCCAGCGCCGCCTGCAGGTCCTTCAGGTCCAGCAGCAGCAGGCCTTCCTCGTCGGCGGCGCGGAACACCACCGACAGTACGCCCTCCTGGACGTCGTTGAGCTCGAGCATCCGCGAGATCAGCAACGGCCCCATTTCCGAAACGGTAGCGCGGATGGGGTGACCGGCCTCACCGAACAGGTCCCAGAACACCGTGGGAGCGGCAGCAGGCTTGATTTCCAGGTTCATGGCCGCCGCCCGGGCCAGCATCTTTTCGTTGGGCGTACCGATGGCGCTGATCCCCGACAGGTCGCCCTTCACGTCGGCGGCGAACACCGGAACGCCCGCATCCGAAAACCCCTGGGCCAGGATCTGCAGCGTGACTGTCTTGCCCGTACCCGTCGCCCCGGCCACCAGCCCGTGGCGGTTCGAACGGTTCAGCAGCAGCAGTTCCGGGTGGTCGGAAAAGCCGATCAGGACGCCGGTGTCGGCCATGGAGAAGTCCTCGTAAAAACAGGTCTGAAGCGCCAAGCTAGCCGGGGCCGGGCGACGCCGCCACCCCTTCACATACGCAGGCCCTGGCTGCCAGTGATCCGCGTGAAAAGGGCAAATCCACTCCCCTTTTCGCAGGAACAAAGGTAGACGACACCTGTTCTGAGGACAGTTGCGCCTGAAAGCGCAGTCCACCCGCGCTTTCCGAAGGCCATGATGCCCGCAACCGTCGCCGACAAGGTCTCCCGCAACGCCTTGGTGATCCTGGCGACGATCGCGGGCGGGTCCGTGCTTTACGTGCTGCGTGATATTCTGACGCCATTGGCGCTGGCGATGTTTCTGGCGGTGATGATCGATGGTTTCGCCAGGGTGTTGCAGGATCGGCTGGCGGGGGTCTCGGCCAAGGCGGCGACCCCGCTGGCCATCGTGCTTTCGGTCCTCGTCTTCGTCGGCGCGGCATTTTTCATCGCCGACAACGCCACCAGTTTTGCCACCCAGCTGATCACCTATACACCCAAGCTCAATGGTCTGATTGCCCGCGTCGCCGACCTGATGGGCGTGGATGTCCCGCCGACCGTCACACAGCTGATCCGCAGCCTCGACCCCGCCAGCCACCTCGGACAGGTGGCGCGCGGCCTGCAAAGCTTTGTGTCGACGGCCGCCTTTGTGCTGGTCTACCTCGGGTTCATCCTGGCCTCCCGGAAAGGATGGGAGCGCAAGGCGGTCGCCCTGTTCGGGGCCCGCGACGAGCGGCAGGAGGCCGTGGCCGCGTTCCTGCGCATCCGCAATGGCATTGAACAGTATCTCTGGGTGCAGACCGTCACCGGCCTGATGATCGCTGTGGCATCCTGGATCGCCATGACAGCCGTCGGGCTCGACAACGCCTTGTTCTGGGCAATCCTGATCTTCATCGCCTCCTATATTCCGGTGGTTGGCGGCATCGTGGCGGTGGCGTTCCCGCCGATCTTCGCCATGGTCCAGTTCGAGACGCTCTGGCAGGCGATTGTCCTGTTCGGCGTCCTGCAATCGATCGGTATGTTCGTGGGTAATGTGATCCAGCCAAGGATGCAGGGTCGCAGCCTGAATATGGATCCTATCGTGTTGCTGTTGGCGTTGGCATTCTGGAGCGCGGTCTGGGGCCTGCCGGGCGCATTTCTATCGACCCCGCTGACCACAGTCATGATGGTGATCCTGGCCCAGTTCCACGGTTCCAGATGGATCGCTGTCATGCTGTCGGCGGATGGAGATCCCGGAACCATGCGAGGGCCGGTGACCGCTGAAACGCCCTCACTAGCGCCCGCCAAACGGCCGGCAAAAAAGACCGCCAGGAACTTGGGACCAGGGGCTTAAACTGTGAACAGGCGCTACCTATCTCTTGAAGGTCGGACAGCTCTGAAATCCGGCGGCTGCGTGCGGTGCTCCCCCCAACCGATGCAGCGAGCAACTTGCCTCTCGCCACCCCCCAACGGCAGAGGCACACGCCGCCGGAAACTCTCCTCCGGCGGCGTACCTGTTTTCGGGCCGGCCATCATCGGGGCTATTTGCTGATGTCCCGGTTATCCCGCACGGCCATGACGCTGGCCAAGGCGATCATGACGCAGCTTCCCGACGATGCCTCACCGGAGGCGGCAGCTGCGTTCGCAAGGCAGGCTGCAGGAGACGCCCAGGCCGACGATGTCCCTGAGCTTGGCGTGGCCGGACTGGCGCAAAATCTGACGGACTTCTGGCGCTTTGCGGAACGCCGCCGGGGCCGCGCCGCGCAAGTCCGTATCGCCCCTGCCATTGGCGCCGTACTCGACCGCCTGGAGATCATTCAGGACGACGCGCCGTTTCTGGTCGATAGCGTGATGGGCGAGATCGCCGATCAGGGCCTCTCGGTCCGTGCCATGTTCCACCCAGTGGTCAGCGTGCAACGCGACCGCGCTGGCCTGCGCGGACACGCCGGCACCGCGCGGCGCGAGTCGATGATCTCCGTAACGTTGGAAGCCATCGGTCCGGATCGCGAGCAGGCACTCAAGACCGGGATCAAGGCGACCTTGGCCGACGTCCGAGCCGCCGTCGACGACTTCCCGGCTATGCTGGCCCTGATGGACCAGACGGTCGCCGAGCTGGACGACTCGGGGCGGGCCCGTCCGCAAGAGCTCGATTTTCTGCGCTGGCTGCATGCGGACCACTTCGTGTTTCTGGGCGCGCGGATCTACGAATACCCGCGCCTGCCGACCGGCGAGTACGCGCCCGAAGAGCCGCTCTATCAGCCCCGCGATGGCCTGGGCGTGCTGCGCGATCCGGAGCGGACCATCCTGCGCCGCGCCAACGAGCCCGCCGTGCTCATGCGACAGGTCAAGGATCGCATCGTCGGCGACCCGGCGCTGACCATCGCCAAATCCAATGTGAAGAGCCGCGTCCACCGCCGCGGTTATATGGATTACGTGGGTATCAAACGCTACGGCCCCGACGGTCGGCCAAGCGGCGAAGTGCGGTTTGTCGGGCTGTTCACCGCCGATGCCTACGACCAGCCTGCCGCCCAGGTGCCGTTCATCCGCGAAAAGATCGCGCGGGTCATGGCCCGCGCCGGTGCCGCGCCCGGTAGCTACAATGAAAAGCGCTTGCGCAACATCGTCGAGAACCACCCGCGCGATGAGTTGTTCCAGATCGCGGAGGACGAACTTCTGGCCCAGGCCATGGGTATCCTGCACCTGCAGGATCGACCCCGCGTAAAGGTGTTTGAACGGACCGATCCGTTCGACAGGTTTGCCTCGCTCCTCTTGTACGTACCGCGCGACCGCTACGACTCCGACCTTCGCCGACGTGCCGGCGAGCTGCTGATGGCGGCCTATGGTGGGCGGCTTTCCGCCTATTACCCCAGCTTCAACGACAGCCCTCTGGCAAGGGTTCACTACATCATCGGCTTCACACCGGGCCAGCATCTGACGCCCGACCTGCGCAAGGTCGAGACCGAGATCGCCGAAGCCGCCCGTACGTGGGAAGACCGTTTCGACGCCGCCGTCCGCAACAGCGGGCGGATACCAGAGGAAGTGGCCGCCACCGTCGCCCGCTATCGCGAGGCCTTCCCGGCCGGTTACCGCGACCGTGCCCCGGCCGCTGAGGCGCTGGAAGACATTGCGGTCATCGAGGCCGCGCGCACCGATCAAGCGATCTGTGCCCGGGCCTATCGCGCTGCTGCCGACGGCCCGCTGATGTTCCGGATGAAGCTCTATCGCCGGGGCGAGCCCGCACATCTGGCCGACGTCCTGCCGATTCTGGACAACATGGGCCTGAAGGCGATCTCCGAGGCCGGGTTCCGGATCTCGCCTGCCGACGCACCAGCAGTGTGGATTCACGACTTCGAAATCGAGGACCCGCGCGGCGGTGATCTGGTCTTCAACGAGATCAAGGATGCGTTCGAGGACGCGGTGGTCGCGGTCTGGACCGGCCAGACGGAAAACGACGGCTTCAACCGCCTGGTGATGGAGCTGGCCCTGCCCTGGCGCGATGCGGCGTTGATCCGGGCGCTGGCGCGGTATCGCCAGCAGACGGGCCTCGACCCGTCCCAGCGCGTGCAGGAGCAGGCGCTGTCAAACCACCCCGGCGTCGCGCGGCTGATCCTGGACCTGTTCCGCATCAAGTTTGACCCGGCCATCGCCGCCGACCTTGCAGCGCGACGCGCGATGGCCGACGGCGTCATGGCTGAGATTGTCGAGGCGTTACAACTGGTCGAAAGCCTCGATGACGACCGGGTCCTGCGCCGCCTGGCCCTGCTGGTGGCTGCCATCCAGCGGACCAATTTCTATCAGCTGACGCCGGACGGCGCGGTGAAGGCCTACATCTCGTTCAAGGTGGCGAGTGGTGCCCTGGCCGACCTTCCGGCACCGCGCCCGTACCGCGAGATATTCGTCTGGTCGACCGCCGTGGAAGGGGTCCATTTGAGGTTCGGACCTGTCGCCCGTGGCGGCCTGCGCTGGTCAGACCGGCGTGACGACTTCCGAACCGAGGTGCTGGGGCTGGTGAAGGCCCAACAGGTCAAGAACGCGGTGATCGTGCCGGTCGGGTCCAAGGGCGGATTCTATCCCAAACAGCTGCCCAAAGGCTCACCGGAGGCGATCCGGGCCGAGGCCATCAACGCCTACAAGACCTTCCTGTGCGGCCTGCTGGACCTCACCGACAACCTCACAGCGTCCGGCAAGGTCACCCACCCCGATGGCGTCATCGTCCACGACGAGGACGACCCCTACCTGGTGGTCGCCGCCGACAAGGGCACCGCCACCTTTTCCGACATCGCCAACGGTGTGGCTGAGTCCTACGGCTTCTGGCTGGGCGACGCCTTCGCCTCTGGCGGATCGGTGGGCTACGACCACAAGGTGATGGGCATCACCGCCAAGGGGGCCTGGGAAGCGGTGAAGCGCCACTTCCGCGAGATGGGCAAAGACATCCAGTCCGAGCCCTTCACCGTGGTCGGTTGCGGCGACATGTCGGGTGATGTGTTCGGCAACGGCATGCTGCTGTCGCGACAGATCCGGCTGTTGGCAGCTTTCGACCACCGCCACATCTTCCTGGATCCCGACCCCGACCCTGCGACAAGCTATGCCGAGCGCGACCGGTTGTTCGCCCTGCCGCGATCCTCGTGGGACGACTACGGTGGCAAGGCGATCTCGAGAGGCGGCGGAGTCTTCGCCCGGTCACTGAAGTCCATCCCGTTGACACCCGAGGTCCGGACGATGCTGGGCACGACATCCGAGACGTTGTCGCCCGCCGAAATCATCAATCTGATCCTCAAGGCTCCCGCCGAACTGCTCTATCTCGGCGGCATCGGCACTTACGTCAAAGCTCGCCACGAGGGACATGTCGACGCGGGCGACAAGGCCAATGACACGGTCCGGATCAACGGCGCCGACCTGCGCGTCAAGGTGGTCGGCGAAGGTGCAAATCTTGGTCTGACCCAGGCCGGTCGGATCGAATTCGCAGCCGCCGGTGGCCGGATCGAGACCGACGCCATCGACAATTCAGCGGGCGTCGATTCCTCCGACCACGAAGTGAACATCAAGATCACCACCGGCATCCTGGAGCGGCAAGGCAAACTGACCCGCGCCCGGCGCAACAAGCTGTTGCCGACCATGACCGAAGCCGTGGCGACCCACGTCCTCGTCCACAACTACGACCAGACCCTGGCGCTGTCGTTGCTGGAAATGGACACCGTGCGCGAACTTGAACCCCACGCGCGGTTCATGACCGACCTTGAGCAGGCCGGACGCCTGGACCGGGCCGTCGAGGGGCTGCCGGACGCAGCGACCATCACTGAGCGCCTGAAACAGGGGCGCGGTCTGTTGCGGCCGGAACTTGCGGTGCTGCTGGCCTATGGAAAGCTGGAGCTGAAGCGTGAGATCGCCACGACCCGCGCCACCGAGGATCCGTTCTTCGAAGGTCGGCTGAAGGCCTACTTCCCCAAGCCGCTGCGCAAGTACAAGGACGCCATCCTGAGCCATCGGCTACGGCCGGACATCATCGCCACGGTGATCGCCAACGACATGATCAACCGCTGCGGGCCCAGCTTCCCGTCGCGGACCATGACCTCGGCCAACTGCAACGTAACAGCCCTGATCACCGGCTATGAGGTCGCCAAGCAGGCCTTGGACTTCGAACGTTTGTGGGCCGCTGTCGAGACATTGGATCTCAAGGTTCCTGCGGCCGGACAGATGGCGCTGTTCCGCCGACTGAGCGCTGCGCTACGGGGCGCGACCTTCTGGCTGGCGCGTCGCGCAGGCCGCGAGAGCCTGGACATCGCCGAGCTCTCCGGCCGATACGTTCCCGGTTTCCGGAGCCTGCAGGGCCTGATGCCAGATATCCTTTCACCGGCCGAACGCACATCATTGGACCAACGCACCCAGGAGATTACCGATCGGGGGGCGCCCCGCGATCTGGCCCGCGCCGTCTCGGTGCTGGGTCCGCTTACCAACGCCGCCGACCTGGTGGACATGGCGGAGGCCTCCAACTGGCCGCTTCCGAATGTCGCGCGCCTCTACTATGCGACAGACGCCGCGTTCGCGTTTGACCGGTTGCGAACTGCGGCGGGTGAGTTCCGGGCTGGCGACATCTTCGAACGCACCGCCCTTCGCCGCCTGATCGAGGACCTGCTGGCCGAACAGACCCAGCTGACCCGCGCCATCATGACCCACGCGGGTGATCCCGGGGCTGGTGCCGACGACACCTCGGCTCGACACGCCGCCGACGCCTGGTCCGCCCTACGGCCCGACCACACCCGCGCCGCTGTCCGGACCGTCGCCGAGATCGAAGCCGGCGGGACCTGGACCTTTGCCAAATTCACCATTGCCAATGCGGCGCTGCGGGAGCTTGCGGCCGAGGCCAGCATGGCGCGCAAACGGCGGGCGTAGGCCTTTTCCCTCCCCTTCATGGGGAGGGAAAATCGCTCTCAGTGCCGGAACACCCGCACACCTGTGAACACCATGGCGAGACCCCGTTCGTCGGCAGCGTCTATCACCGCCTGGTCGCCGATGGAGCCGCCCGGCTGGATCACGGCGGTGCAGCCCGCATCCGCCGCCTGGAGCAGGCCGTCGGGGAACGGGAAGAAGGCCTCGGACGCGCACGCCGATCCTTTCAGATCCAGCCCGAAGTCAGCGGCGCGGAGCGCGGCGATGCGGGCGGAGTCCTTGCGGTTCATCTGGCCCGCACCGATGCCGAGCGTCTGGCCGTTTCGCGCATAAACGATGGCGTTGGATTTCACGTGCTTGGCGATGGTGAACGCGAACAGCATGTCGCGCACTTCAGTTTCAGTCGGCGCGCGCTTCGTGACCACCTTGAGGTCCGCCGCAGTCAGGCGCGCGGTGTCGCGGGTCTGGGTCAGGAAGCCACCTGATACCGACTTGAAGGTCCGTCCCGGCGCAGTGGGATCGGGCAGGCCGCCGGTGACCAACAGGCGCACGTTCTTTTTCTTGCGGAACAGCGCGACAGCGTCATCGTCCGCCTCGGGGGCGATCACAACCTCGGTGAAGACTTCCAGCAATTGGGCAGCGGTTACGGCGTCCAGGCGTCCATTCAGAGCGACGATGCCGCCGAAAGCGCTGGTGGGGTCGCAGGCCAACGCCCGCTTGTACGCTTCCAGCATGGTCGTGCCGGTGGCGAGACCGCAAGGGTTGGCGTGTTTGATGATGGCGCAGACGGGGCCCGCCGCCGGATCGAACTCGGCGATCAACTCGAAGGCGGCGTCGGTGTCGTTGATGTTGTTGTAGCTGAGTTCCTTGCCCTGCAGCTGGATTGCGGTCGCCACGCCTACCTGCGGGTTAGGGAACCGGTAGAAGGCCGCAGCCTGGTGCGGATTTTCGCCGTAACGCATGGTCTGGGCCAGCTGACCGCCGATGGAGAAGCGCGCAGGGGCAAATTCGCCCAGCTCAGCCGCAAACCACGAGGCAATGGAGGAATCGTAGGTTGCCGTGCGCGCGAAGGCTCGCGCCGCCAGCTGTTTTCGCAGGCCCAAGCTGGTCGCGCAGTCCCCGGTGAGTTCAGCGAGCACCAGCGCCATATCCTCAGGCGCGGTGCAAACCGCCACATAGCCGTGGTTCTTGGCTGCCGAGCGGATCATGGCCGGCCCACCGATGTCGATGTTCTCGACGCAGGTCTCGTAGTCGCCGCCAGCCGCCACGGTCTGTTCGAAGGGGTAGAGGTTCACATACACCAGGTCGATGGCACCGATCCCATGGGTCTCCATCGCGGCCTTGTGTTCGGCTGAGTCGCGGACACCCAGCAGGCCGCCGTGGACGATGGGGTGCAGCGTCTTGACCCGGCCATCCATTATTTCCGGAAAGCCGGTGAGTTCGGAGATATCCTTCACCGGCAGGCCGGCGTCGGCGATGGCCTTGGCGGTACCGCCGGTGGAGACCAGTTCGACACCAAGACCCACCAGGGTGCGCGCGGCTTCCACCAGTCCGGTTTTGTCCGAGACAGACAACAGGGCTCGGCGGACCACAACCTTGTCGGGCGCAGGCGGAAAATCTGGGGCGGCGGGCATGGCGGACTCCGGGCTTCAGCGTTGAAGGGAGCCCAGGCGAGCGGCAGCTATGGTCCCCCACGCTCCCCGGTGGTCGCCCACCTCAAATCGCCAGTTACGCAGGATAGGCGGGGATTAGACTTGCGGCTGCGTCTCGTCAACGCGGGGTGGCACATCTTCGATCAAATCTGCCCGCCGCATGGAGGGTAGCGGTCGCGCAGCCTGAGGCGCCCGCGCCGGGGACAGACGCCACCTGACGCGAGCACCAGAGTCCGCGCGCCGAAGGCCGCTCAACACCAGTTGCAGCGCCGGTCGCCCGGTGCG
>JANORH010000558.1:0-7159 GCA_031415215.1 Alphaproteobacteria bacterium
CCAATTTCCGGAGCCCGACCCCTTGAGCCGTACCAGCTATATCTTCACCAGCGAAAGTGTTTCCGAGGGTCACCCGGACAAGGTCGCTGACCGGATTTCTGACACCGTTGTCGACGCGTTCCTCAGCGCCGACCCTGAAGCGCGGGTCGCCTGCGAAACCCTGGTGACCACCAACCGTATTGTTCTTGCGGGTGAAGTGCGCGCTGGAAAACCCGGCGGATCGAAATCCGAGAACAAGGCCTTCACCAAGGACATCGTGCGGTCGCTGGAGCCCAAGGTCCGCGCGGCGATCAAGGACATCGGCTACGAGCAGAAGGGGTTCCACTGGAACAAGGCCAAATACGCCTGCCATCTGCATGAACAATCCGCCCATATTGCCCAGGGCGTCGATTCCACCGACAAAAAGGATGAAGGCGCGGGCGACCAGGGCATCATGTTCGGCTACGCCTGTGACGAAACCCCGGCCTTGATGCCGGCCACGCTGCAGTACAGCCACGACATCCTCAAGAAGCTGGCCGATGTCCGCCACTCCGGCGAGTGCGCCGTGCTGGAGCCTGACGCCAAGAGCCAGGTGACCGTGCGCTACGAGGACGGCCGTCCGGTCGAGATCCTGCAGATCGTGGTCTCCACCCAGCACAAGAAGCGAATCGGCCTGCACATGGCCACGCCCAAGCGTCTGGAGGCGGTCATCCGCCCCTACGTCGAGAGCGTGATCCCGGCAGGCCTGATCACCAAGAAGACCAAGTGGTACGTGAACCCCACCGGTCGTTTCGAAATCGGCGGCCCCGACGGCGACGCAGGCCTGACCGGCCGCAAAATCATCGTCGATACCTATGGCGGTGCGTCCCCGCACGGTGGCGGCGCGTTCTCGGGCAAGGATCCGACGAAGGTCGATCGCTCCGCCGCCTACGCCTGCCGCTACCTGGCCAAGAACGTTGTGGCTGCGGGTCTGGCCCGGAAGTGCACGATCCAGATCAGCTATGCGATCGGCGTGGCTAATCCCTTGAGCTTCTACGTCGATCTGCATGACACGGGCGAAATCGATCCTGCCAAGCTGGAGCTTGCCCTGCCCGCCATGATCGGCGGCGCTACGCCCCGCGCGATCCGCGAGCACCTGCAGCTCAACCGGCCGATCTATGCGCGCACGGCAGCCTACGGCCACTTTGGCCGCCAGCCCGATAATGAGGGCGGCTTCTCGTGGGAGAAGACCGACCTCGCCGACGCCCTGAAGGCGCTGGCCTAGACCCGATGGGCCTGCAGGCGTGGGCGCGGTCGCTGAAACGCGACACCCACGCCGTTTGGTTGGCTGCGCGCGATTCCCGGACCCCTTGGTACGCCAAGGCCCTTGGAGTCGCGGTCGCGGCCTATGCGCTATCTCCCATCGACCTGATCCCGGATTTTGTCCCGGTGCTGGGTCTGCTGGACGATTTGCTGATTGTGCCGTTGGGCCTTTGGCTGACCCTTAAACTGATCCCGCCTGAGGTTATGGCCACGCATCGCGCTGCCGCCGAGGCCGCATCGGATCGACCTGTGAGTCGCGTTGCTGCACTGGTGGTCATACTCGTCTGGATCGGCTTGGGGGTCGTCGCCGCAGTCTGGGCAACAGACCGGGCGGGCTACTTCGACACCGCGCAGGCCTCGCCGCATTTTGCCAGCGCCTGAGCGAGCTGTCGTTTCGTCACCGAAAGTTCGAGGCGCATCAGATAGACTTGCGCGTCGGAGCGCTCGATCTCGCTCGCCAGCTTCACCTCGCAGCTGGCGGGTTTCTGCGTCTGGGCGACCGCAGCCCCCGACAGGATCAAAATCGCCGTGACCGCAAGGGTCAGCCTTACGCGCTTCATCATGGCAGTTCTCACTTCGCGGGCTTACGGAATTTCAGGACGAACTGGTCCGTGTTGCGGTTGACCTCGCGGTCGAAGACCATCTGGCTCCGCTTGTCGGCAGGGTTCCGCAGCAGGTTGCTCTCGGCCTCCAGCACAAATCCGGCAGCCAGGACCTCGCGCTTGACCACGGCCTCGTCAATCCGGTGCAGCGACAGCAGCACACCCTCATCAGCGCCCGCGACCGCGGCGTGATCGACGATGAAATAGATGCCGCCGGGTTTCAAAGCGTCGAACACAGCCTTGTTGAGCAGCGACCGGCCCTGACGGATGTCGTGATAATTCTGGGCGGTCCAGACCATATCGACGGGCTGCGGTACGCCGACCGACAGAGGTGCGCCGCCGATCAGCGTTACGTTGGCGTAGGCCGGATCTGAGGCGAGCGCTTTGGAATAGGCGGCGCGCGGCTCGGAAAACGGCACCGTGTAAATCCGCCCCGTCGACCCGACAGCCTTTGAGAGGATCCGCGTGTAGTAGCCGGTCCCGGGGATCAGTTCGGCCACGGTCATCCCGGTCGTGACGCCGGCAAAGACGAGGGTCTCGGCCGGTTTGCGCCGATCATCGCGATAGACATCAACACCGGGGCGGCCCTTGTCAGCCACGGCGGTGGCGATGGCAGTCGGGATTCTTGTTTGCGCCTGAGCGGCAGGGCTCAGCAGAAGTGCGGCGGCAGTCATCCACAGAAGGCGTTTCAAATCAGGCTCTCCAAACGTCGCTGCAACTGCATAGCAATTCACGCCGCCGCGCCAGTGGGTTACAGCGCGCGGATGTCCGACGTCCATCCTCCGCTACGCTCATTTGGCCGATTGAAGTCCCGCCCAATCAAACCGCGTCAAGCTGCGTTGGTGGAAAGCCGTCTTCCTGGCTTGCGTATCCCGTCGGGGCCTATCGAACCGCGCGCGCTGATGCCGCAGGCTCGGGAAATCTGGCTGGAGATCGGGTTTGGCGGCGGTGAGCACATGGCTGCACAGGCCGCACGCGCGTCGGACGTGCTGATCCTGGGGGCCGAGCCGTTTCTCAATGGCGTGGCCAGCGCGGTTCGCTACATCGATGAACAAGCCCTGACCAATGTGCGGCTCCACGACAGCGATGTCCGCGAGTTGATCACCCGGCTGCCGGACGCCTGCCTGGACCGGGTGTTCATCCTGTTCCCGGACCCCTGGCCGAAGACCCGCCAGCAGAAGCGCCGGCTGGTGCAGCCCGCGCTGGTGTCCGAACTTGCGCGGGTGCTGCGTCCCGGTGGCCGTTTGCGGTTTGCCAGCGACGTCGCCAGCTACGTGGATTCCGCTTTGGAACGCTTCACCGGAAACGCCGCCTTCACGTGGACTGCTGATCGGGCCGACGACTGGCGCACACCGCCCGCCGACCACATTACCACCCGCTATGAGGAAAAACGCCTGGGCGACTGCGCGCCGGTGTTTCTGGGTTTCATTCGAACCTAGCCGGCGATCTTGTAACGCTCGATGGACTGCCGGATCAGGTCGGCGGTCTCTTCGGCGTCGGCCCAGCGGCTGATTTCCACGGACTTGCCCTTTTCCAGATCCTTGTAGTGCTGGAAGAAGTGGGCGATCTGCTCGGTCAGGATCTGCGGCAGCGCGCGCCAGCTGTCCACGCCGGTATAGAACGGGTGCAGTGCGTCCACCGGCACGGCCAGCACCTTTTCGTCACCACCGGCCTCGTCGGTCATCATCAGACAGCCGATTGGCCGCGCCCGGATGATTGCACCCGGCACTACGGGCGTCTGGCCCACTACGATGATGTCCATCGGGTCGCCGTCGTCGGCCAGGGTGTGCGGGATGAAGCCGTAGTTGCCCGGATAGAACATGGCGGTGTGGAGGAAACGGTCGACGAACAGCGCGCCGCTTTCCTTGTCGATCTCGTACTTCACCGGCTCGCCGCCGCGCGGGATCTCGATGATGGCGTTGACGTCATAGGGCGGGTTCACGCCAACGGGGATCTTGGAGAGGTCCATGGGGAGGGGCCTTTCAGAGGACGCACAGACAGGAGCGCGCTCTGTGGCCCATTCGCCGCCGTTGGGGAAGGGGTCCCGGCCTTCGCCTAGGGGCGAAACCGGAAACCTATCGCGTTCCTAGAGCTTGAGTTTGCCCAGCAGGCCGCCGAGGCCGCCACCTTCGACCGCACCATTGGGGGTCAGCTGGTCGATGATCTGCGGCAGGAACTCGGAAATCTGGCCCGCAGCAGCGTGGGGATCGATGCCGAGCTTCTTGGCCAGGTCGCCGATGGCACCGGTTCCCAGCACGCTTTCGATCTGCGCCGCCGAGATCGGCAGGTTGGCACCTTTGCCGACCCACGACTGGGCTGCCTCGCCCAGGCCGCCCTTTTCAAAGGCCTGTACCAGGCCACCGAGACCGCCCTGGTGTGAGCCGATCAGATCCGTGATGGCCGAGGCCGCGCCGCCGCCGCCCACGCCGCCGAGAAGGTTGTCGAGAATGCCCATGGTGTGTTTCCGATGTCTGCTGGAATGAAGGCGCACGAACGAGCCAGTTGCAGATCAGAGTCAACTTTAGACGGGCGTGCGTGACAGTATCTTGCAATTGGCGGTGCGCGAGGCGGACGTATGATGGCGGGTGACACGACCTGTTGGGTCTACATTCTGGCCAACGCAAAATACGGCACGCTGTATGTTGGCGTGACCAATAGCCTTGAACGCAGGATCGCAGAGCACTGGGCCAAGGCCGTTCCCGGGTTCACAAAAGACCACAACATTTGTCGGCTGGTCTTTTCCGCGGGGGTTCGGCGAGGCGACGCAAGCAATCCGTTTCGAGAAACAGCTCAAGCGTTGGCGGCGAGAGTGGAGGGTGCGGCTGATCGAACAGGACAATCTGGAATGGGCCGACCTCTACGTGGAGATGATGGCCCTCCCGCCGCTGCATCCAGATCTGTTAGGAATTGAAATCAACCCGAACCTCTAACCCGCTGTCATCCCGGTTTTCGCGGAACGCGAAAGACCGGGACCCCCGGCTCGGCGTATGGACGTTGTCGCGGTGGCGACGCTGCGGGCAAGTCTCGAAGTCTGGCGCTGGGGGTCCCGGTCCTCACCTGCGGTGAAACCGGGATGACATCGTTTGGGGGTGGGGACCTTGATTTCCCGAACCCCTCAGGCTCGCATCCGTCGGGTTAAATGCACCGGAAGCTCCCGATGACAATTTGGCAGCAAGAATTCAGAGGCCGGACGGCGCTGATTATTGCGCTATTTATGATCCTGCCGACAGCGGTGATCGCGCAGACTCGCGTGTCCCTCGCGGAAGGAAGGGCGCCAGTTGTTTTCCACTCGGCGTACCTGAGAGGATCGAACTCTCGCCAAGTGATATCGAACATCTTCGTGAGCGCGCGGGACCGGGCGAAACCATAAACCCTGTCGCAGACGCCCATGAGGTCGACGTCTCCGGTCAATGGTTTGTCGCTTCGGCGACCGATTTCCACGGAGCTGCGAATCCGCCGCCGCCAACAAAGTGCCTCGCGGCACCACCTGCTCAGGTGTCGAAGCAGGTAAGCGACTGGCGCTGTCGTGAGTTTTGCAGGGGCGCAGCGCCAGCAATAGAAGTCCGCTACATAAACCCGATTGGAGAGCTTGTTCGCGTTCGCAGCTATTTCCTCGACAGTCGCCTCTATGTGCTGATCCATTCTCGGGTCGCTGGTGAACGACGAGCAACGGGCACCCGGGACCTCGCCGACGCATTCTTCGGGTCCTTTAAGCTGGCAACCCCATAGGGGCTGACAAACCCGCAATCTCCCGCTATAACCCCCTCAACATCGTCCGTTTGCGCTGTAAAGCGCCTACGAGCGGCGGGCTTCGGCCCGGCCGCTCTTTTCTTTGCCGGAGGCCTGGAGTTCCCATGCGTGGGAAGACCGCTGAAGACCTGAACCTGCTGGAGCTGCTCGACCCTGTGGCCGAGGCAGCCGGTTACGCTATCGTGCGCCTGCGCCTGATGGGCGGTGCAGAGACGCGCCGGTTGCAGATCATGGCCGAGCGGCAGGTGGACGGCGACATGGTGGTCGAGGACTGCGCCAGGCTGTCGCGGGCGATCTCTGAGATCATGGATGCCGCCGATCCGATCAGCGGCGAGTACACGCTGGAGGTCTCGTCCCCCGGCGTTGACCGGCCGCTGACCCGGCTGGCCGATTTCGCGACCTATGAGGGCCACGAGGCCAAGATCGAGCTGGACCGGCTGGCCGAGGGGCGCAAGCGCTTCCGGGGCGAGCTGGCCGGGGTCGAGGGCGATCAGGTGGCGCTGGACCTGGAGGGCGAGGACGAGACCGTGATGGTCCCGTTCGCCTGGATCCTTGAGGCCAAACTGGTCCTGACCGATGAACTGATGAAGCGGGGCGCCGACATTCGCGCGGCCCGCCTGGCTGCCGAAGGCCAGATGTCTGAACACCAACTGACGACCGAGTAAGAAGGAATTTTCATGAGCCTCACCGGCATTTCCGCCAATCGGCTTGAACTTCTGCAAATCGCCGAGGCCGTGGCCCGCGAAAAATCGATCGACAAGGAGATCGTCATCGAGGCGATCGAGGAAGCGATCCAGAAGGGCGCGCGCTCTCGCTATGGTGCCGAGCACGACATCCGGGTCCACATTGATCCCAAGTCGGGCGAGACCACTATCAAGCGGGTGATCACGGTCGTCGCCGATGACGCCGTGTTCGGTGGCGGTGTGGACGAAGAGGGGACTGAACTGCCCTTCGAAGAGCCTCCGGGCATCATGCGTCTGGCCGATGCGCTACGCCGCGAGAAGACCGCCAAGATCGGCGACACATACGACGAAATCCTGCCGCCGTTCGAGTTCGGACGGGTCCAGACCCAGATGGCTCGCCAGGTGGTGATGGGCAAGGTCCGCGACGCAGAGCGCGAGCGCCAGTTCGAGGAATACAAGGACCGCGTGGGCGAGATCGTCAGCGGCACCGTCAAGCGGGTCGAGTACGGCAATGTCGTCGTCGACCTGGGCCGTGGTGAAGGCATCATGCGGCGCGACCAGTCGATCCCGCGTGAGAACTTCAACATCGGCGACCGTTGCCGCTGCTACATCTATGACGTCCGCCGCGAGACCAAGGGCCCGCAGATCCTGCTCAGCCGTGCGCACGGCGGCTTCATGGCCAAGCTGTTCGCCCAGGAAGTACCGGAGGTCTACGACGGCGTCATCGAGATCCGCGCCGTGGCCCGCGATCCGGGCAGCCGCGCCAAGATGGCGGTGATCTCCAACGACAGCTCCATCGATCCGGTCGGTGCCTGCGTCGGTATGCGCGGCTCGCGCGTGCAG
>JANORH010000559.1:0-6548 GCA_031415215.1 Alphaproteobacteria bacterium
GTTCCAGAAGATCGACGTCAACGAGCCGACGATCGAGGACACGCTGAAAATCCTCAAGGGTCTCAAGATCTACTACGAGGAATTCCACAAGCTGAAATACACCAACGAGGCCCTGAAGGTCGCGGTGGACCTGTCGGCCAAGTACATCAACGACCGCAAGCTGCCGGACAAGGCGATCGACGTGATCGACGAGGCGGGCGCGGGCCAGATGCTGCTGCCCGAGGGCAAGCGCAAGAAGATCATCGGCCTGAAGGAGGTCGAGGCCGTCGTCGCCAAGATCGCCCGCATCCCGCCAAAGTCAGTGTCCAAGACCGACACCGAGGCGCTGAAGCAACTGGAAACCGATCTGAAGCGTGCGGTCTATGGCCAGGAAGAGGCTATCGACCAGCTGTCGTCTGCCATGAAGATGGCGCGGGCAGGCCTGCGCGATCCCAACAAGCCGATCGGCTCTTATCTTTTCTCGGGCCCTACAGGCACCGGCAAGACCGAAACGGCGCGTCAGCTGGCCCTGACCCTGGGCATCGAACTGCTACGCTTCGATATGAGCGAATATATGGAGCGCCATACCGTCAGCCGCCTGATCGGGGCGCCTCCCGGCTATGTGGGCTTCGACCAGGGCGGCCTGCTGACCGACGCCGTCGACCAGCACCCGCACGCCGTCGTCCTGCTGGACGAGATCGAAAAGGCCCACCCGGATGTCTACAACATCCTGCTGCAGGTCATGGATCACGGCCAGCTGACGGATTCGAACGGCAAGAAGATCGACTTCCGCAATGTGGTCCTGATCATGACCACCAACGCCGGCGCGTCCGACGCCCAGCGCAACGCCATCGGCTTCGGCCGCGGCAAGCAGGAAGGCGAAGTCGAGGAGGCGCTCAAGCGGGTGTTCACGCCGGAGTTCCGAAACCGCCTCGACGCCGTGGTGCCCTTCAAGCCGCTGACCCAGGACATCATCCGCCAGGTGGTGCAGAAGTTCGTCATCCAGCTGGAAGCCCAGCTGGCCGACCGCCACGTCACCATCGAAACCTCGGACGACGCCGCCGACTGGCTGTCCAAAAACGGCTTCGACGAGCTCTATGGCGCGCGGCCCCTGGCCCGCGTCATCCAGGAGCACATCAAGAAGCCCCTGGCCGACGAGATCCTGTTCGGACGTCTGGTCAAGGGCGGCCACGTCAAGGTGGTGCTGCGCGACGGCAAGCTGGCCTTCGACATCGAAGGCGACGAGCGGGAAAAGGGTGCGCCGGTCATCGAGAGCCCGGAGCAGGAACCGGAACTGGCGGGGTAAGAGGCCGGGCCCGGCCTTGGGCCAGGTGTGATCCAACAGTTTGAATCCGCGTTTGTCACAAGTAGGCGTGTATTCGGGCGTACAGTTGGACGCCTTGGCCCTGGCCGTTTTGGCGGCTTGATGAGAGTAAATTTTTGTCATAAATAATTGTTATTGTTATATGTTATTTGTTCCCAGGAAGCGATTCACCGGGCGGCCGGAGCCAGGTTTGATTGGCTTTCGTGTCGTACGTTCCAATATGCAATCCGAGTGGTGGTTCGGGTGACGTCACCCTAGGGAGGGCCGAGGCAAATGGAGGCGACAAGTCGTGCGTTTCCCTGCTTACGAACGCCGGGTCCCCAACCTGCTGCCTCCTGAGTGCGCCGTCGCACGTTTTGGGGTTACTGCAACTGTCACAGTAATTGCGAAGGGGGCTCCAGATGCGCATCGGTATCCTGGCGGCGGCACTTGCCGCGGCGATCACGGCCAGCCCAGCCATGGCGGCGACCTCGGTCACGAAGCTGAAGGCGGAGGCTGCGGCCAAGGTCGACGCACAGGCCAAGCTGGCGCAGCAGATCGTTGATACGGTCTTCAGCTTCGGTGAACTGGGCTACCAGGAGTTCGAGACCTCTCGCTACCTGACAGACCTGCTCCAGAAGAACGGCTTCACGGTGACCCGTGGCGACTCAGGCATGCCCACGGCCTGGACGGCCACCTGGGGATCAGGCGGCCCGATGATCGCGCTAGGCAGCGACATCGATGGAATTCCCAAGGCCTCGCAGATGCCGGGCGTGGCCTATCGCAAGCCGATGATCGAAGGCGCGCCGGGCCACGGCGAGGGCCACAACTCCGGCCAGGCCGTGAACATCATCGCCGCCCTGGCGCTGAAGGAGATCATGGCGCGGGAGAAGATCCCCGGTACCATCATGCTGTGGCCGGGCGTGGCCGAGGAACTGGTGGGGGCCAAGGCCTGGTTCGTGCGCGACGGCATGTTCAAGGGTGTGGACGCGGCGATCTTCACCCACGTCGACGACAACCTGCAGACCGGCTGGGGCCGCCCGCTCGGTACCGGCCTGGTGTCGGTAGAGTACACCTTCAGCGGCGAGTCCGCGCATTCGGCCATGGCGCCCTGGCGCGGCAAGAGCGCGCTGGACGCGGTCGAGCTGATGAACATGGGCTGGAACCTGCGCCGTGAGCACCTGCGGCCGCTACAGCGCTCGCACTATGTGATCTCGGACGGCGGCGACCAGCCCAACGTCGTGCCGTCGAAGGCCAGCGTCTGGTACTTCTTCCGCGAGATCGATTTCGACAACATCGCCAGGAATTTCGCGACCGGCAACAGGATCGCCGAGGCGGCAGCCGCCATGACCGACACGACGGTCACGCGCCAGATCGTGGGTACGGCCGCGCCGCGTCACTTCAACAAGCCGATCTCCCTGGCGATGAAGGCCAATATCGACAATGTGGGCCTGCCGGTCTGGACCGCCGACGAACAGACGTTCGCCAAGGCCGTTCAGAAGCTGGTGGGTGGCGACCAGGACGGCCTGGCGACCAAGTTGAAGCCGTTGGGGGCGCCCACCGATCCGCCCGTGAGCGGCGGGTCGGACGATATCGGCGACATCTCCTGGACCGTGCCGACCGTGGTCCTGCGCTATCCGTCCAACATCCCGAACCTGCCAGGGCACAACTGGGCGAACGCCATCTCGATGGCGACCCCGGTGGCGCACAAGGGCGTGGTCGCCGGCGGCAAGGTGGTGGCGATGACGGCCCTCGACCTGCTGCTCGACCCCAAGCTGATTCCGGCGGCCAACGCCTACTTCAAGACGGAACAGCCGAAGGAGGGCAAGTACACGCCGGTGATCAGCGCGACCGACAAGCCGGTGATCACCCGCAATAGCGATATCATGGCGACCTATCGGCCGCTGATGGCGCCGCTCTACTACGACGCCGCCAAGTACCCGACCTACCTGGACCAGTTGGGCGTGAAGTTCCCGGAACTGGCACCGCCCAAGCCCTAGGAGCTGTGGACCCCAGGGATCCCGGTTGTGGCCGAGGCGTGGGTCAAGACTGCTTTTTGGAGGCAGTCTTGGGCGTGATGGATCGATTGGCGCCTGCCTAATAAGGGGTACGGCTACGAGACCTTCGCCGCGATCTGCGCTGCCAGCGCCTTCAGCTCATCCATATCCGCCATGCCGCCTGCCCCGTGCCGACCCAGCGCCACGCTGTCCCAGCGCGGGATGATGTGCACGTGGAGGTGGAAGACGGTTTGGCCCGCTGCCGCGCCGTTGAACCGGGTGATCACCAGGCCGTCGGGGTTCAGCGCCGCGCGCACCGCTTTCGCCACCCGCTGGACGCCCAGCATCAGGGGGCCGATCACCTCCGGCGCCTCGTCCAGAAGATTGCGGGCGTTGGAGTGTTTTGGAATCACCAGGGTGTGGCCCCGGGCCTGCGGGAAAACGTCCATGAAGGCCAGGACGTGGTCGTCCTCGAACACCTTGGCGGCCGGCATCTCGCCCCGCAGGATCTTCGCGAAAATGTTGCCGGCGTCGTAGGTTCCGTCCAGGCTCATGGTCAGCGCTCCACTGTTGCTCGCGCCTTCGGTAGCAAATCACGGCACGGGCGCAAACGATGAGCGCAAATCTGGGTTCGGGGGCGACCGCGCAGGGCGACCGCCCCGTTCGCCTCAGTTCCAGAGACCCGTACCTTGCGGATTCTGGCCGGAGTGGAAAGCGATCAGCCCGGTCCGGCCTTTGAACACGCCGCCGAGGCCGATGAGCTTGCCCCAGCAGTTGTTGCCGTTGTTGGCCGGCGGCTCACAGGTGTAGGAGACGCTGTAGCTGTCGACGGTGCCGTCCTTGTAGAGGCAAACGCCGTTATTGCCGAACTGGTCGCCGGCTGGCAGAATCCATTGCGCGCACTTTCCGGACGACTGCAGCACCTTGCCGTCGGCATAGGTCGTGACTGTCGCAACCGTGAAGACGTTTGCTCCGCTCGGACGGGACCCGGGTGCGCCGGATGGCGCGAGCTGAACACCGTCGATGGGCTTGTTGGTGGTCTTGAACGTGAAGGTCTCTGCCTGCGCGACTGCCGGAGCGCAGGCCAGCAGCAGAATCAAAAGAAGTCGCTTCATGGGTCGTTCCCCCTAGGGTGCGCCAAGGTCCATTTCGCTGAACCCGCGTATGGCCGGCGGGCCGCAGGCGCTGCGCGCCCCGCCGGCGATTTGAATACTGCCCACAACGTCAGGGTCAGGCGACGGCCCGCTCCGTCAGGGGACCGCCAATCCCTGGAGCAACAGGGTGCCGACGATCGTCCCGTACTCGGCGCGTCTGGCCGACGCGGCCGCCGCCTTCTCGAGCGAGCCGTAGACAGCGGTGGCCGTCTGGTCCGCACGCTCGTAGGAACGGTTGTAGGAATTGAGGTCTTTGAACGTGATGGTCACGTAGAGGTTGGGCTCGCCACCGCGCCGTGTGACGGGTACCGAGACGTCGTATCCGAGGATGCCACCCACCTGTTTGCCGATATCGAACGATCGGCGCTGGTTCGCCGCATAGTCCTGCATGAAGGCGTTCAGCTTGCCCGGCGCGATCTGGTACTCCTGGACCAGAGTGACCGGCCCCTTGTCGTAGTTTCGCGGTACATACTGCGCGCCCGCCGGGGCTGCGACCACGGCGGCCATGAGCAGGGCTGGCAGCGCAAATTGCATTTTGATCGTCATCTTGAGTTCCCCCGTCTTGCGTGCGGTCATGTCAGGCCGGGCGTCCTCGAGTCCACGCGCCCCGATGGCCTCCCGTCCTCCGAAACTAGGAGATGCCTGTGGCTCATCGACAGTGGACAATTTTGACTACCGCCCCAGTTGCAGCGTGGCGGTGGATCGAAGTTTAGCGGCCTGCGCCCCCGGCCGTAGATCCGATTGCAAAATTCATGATCGGGCCTCAGTATCCGCCTATCCGGGGGGACTATGGCGCGATCCAAGATGACGGCCGCCAGCCTCAGCTCATGGGAGGGTGCCGGGGCGGACGTGTTCGCTGCGGTAGCGCGAGTGTCGACGCATCCGGGCTTCGCGGCGGCTTCGCGCGCTCTGGCGGCCGGGATGCTGCGCCTTTCCGCAGCAGATCACGTCCTCGACGGCGTGTTCAAGGACGCCGGCCGCTACCTCGTCGCCATGATCGCCTTCTCGCTCCACGACAAGGGCGGGCTGACGCTGCCGGCCCTGAAAGCTGTCTGCGCCCGCTCGGGCATGCTCAGCCCGGGCCGCGCGCGCGCCATGCTGCGATTTCTGGAGCACTGCCGCTATCTGGAGCGCCGGCCGGGCGGAGCCCGTGGGGCCGACATCTATTCGCCGACGCCTGCCTTTCTGGCCGCATGGGATCGGCACTTCATCGTCTCGCTTGAGGCCGCCAGCCTGATCGCGCCCGACATTGCCCCGCTGTTGGATCCTCCCGGCTTCGCGCCACGTCAAACCTATGGACGCATACACGCCGACGGTATGATGGATGCCCGTCAGGGTGATCAGGTTGTGATCGCGTTCCTTCGCGTATTCTTGCACCCCTTCGCAGGAAACCACGTTGTATGGACCCTGATTGGTGCTGGCACCGGGTTCCCGCCAGAGCGCGCCGGACCGGTTTCCATCGCAGGCCTGGCCAGGACAGGCGGGACCTCCCGGGCCCAGGTGGCGCGCATATTTCGCAAGGCGGCGGACGAGGGCCTGGCAGACCTGGGGGCCGATGGCTTCGTGACATTCCACGGTGCCGCGCGCGAGGAACTGAGTTTCTTCTACGCCGTCCAGCTTGTCCAGATCCTGGCGGCCGCCGCGCAGGCCGCTCGCCTGCATGGCCTCGAATTACGGTAACAGTTGCACCACGGATCCCCGGCACAAGGCCGGGATGACGAGCAAAAACGAAGGCTGCGTTACGAAATTTCCGCTGCGATCATCCCCGCCAGCGCCTTCAGCTTATCCAAGTTCGCCATGCCCCCTGCCCCGTGACGCCCAAGCGCCACGTCGATGAAATTTCGGTTGGTAGAGTGTTTCGGGATCACCAGGGTGTGGCCCCGGCCTTGCGGGAAGACGTCCATGAAGGCCAGGACGTGGTCGTCCTCGAACACCTTGGCGGCCGGCATCTCGCCCCGCAGGATCTTCGCGAAAATGTTGCCGGCGTCGTAGGTTCCGTCCAGGCTCATGGTCAGCGCTCCCGATCTGGCGGCGAGACCTAGCAAATCCCCGGGGAGGGCGAAATGCCGGCTGACAAGCCATCCAGCATGACAGCGCGTCAGGAACAGTGGTTCG
>JANORH010000560.1:0-1703 GCA_031415215.1 Alphaproteobacteria bacterium
CATCTCGACCAGTTCATAGAAGACCGACCGCGCGATCCGCGCCCACAGACCGGCCCGGACATGCACCGACGGCGACGGTTCGCCGGTCTCGGGATGGGTCTCGACGCGGATGGGATGCTCAGGCCCCGCTTCGGTCTCATCACCGACATCAGTGGTGAAGACCAGTGCTTCTCCACGCCGCTCAGCGGTCACCGCGCGGAACGGCAGGTCCTCGACCCGGATCGACAGCTTCTCGCCCGGCGTAACCAGCACATAGCCATCCTCATCCTTGCGCAGCACGGTCGAGAACAGCCGCACCAGTTCGGCCCGCCCGATCGGTGAGCCCTCATGCATCCACAGGCCGTCGCTGCGGATGACGATGTCAATCTCGCCGCAATGCGCCGGATGCCACAGATGCACCGGCGGCAAGCCACGGCCCCCCTCTTTCGAATTGGGCGCCTGCTTCGCCGCCGCGGCGACGCCCGCCAGTCCTGTCGATGGGGGGGTTGAATCAGCCATCAGGCGGCGCGCTTCGGCCGACCACCTTTTCGGCCATTTTCACGCGCCGCCGCGGCCTTCGCCGGCGACCTGACCTTGCCGCCCAATGCGCCCAGATGGGTCGCCATCCAGCGTTTCGAACCCAGCAGCCCCTGGAGGAGGCCCGGCACATAGACGTCTGCATCTATGCGGGGCCAGTGCAGTCCAAGTCCGGCCCCTTCGATCACGATTTCGGCGAGATCATCATGAGAGGCTTCCGACAGGCCTTCGGTCAATCGGGCGGGGAAGGCCAACTGGACGCCAGTGTGAAGGTCAACGACAATACGCCCGGTCTTCCGGTCGTATCGAGCGGCGACGGCATAGCCCGCTTCATGAACCGCCCGGCCTCGTTCTTCGGCAAGCCTGAGTTCTTGATCAGGGATATCCATGGATCACACTCCATTCGCCACATAGACGGGCCAGTTCATCCGTGAGGGCATCAGCGACCCGCTTGGCCTCACTTCGTTGCAGTCCGATATTCTGCCTGATCGACGGCGGCCCCTCGGGGCAATTCAGATAGAATATGGCCCTTACGTCAGGCCCCACGATGTGGACGTGCGGTGGAGGATGATCGTTGGGATAGATCACCACCCGCAAGCCATCGAGACGCAGGACCGTCGGCATGCGCCATCATACCAAAACCCAAGCGGTTGGGAAAGGGCATCAAACCCCACCTCTGCCGGGCTCGGATGCCTCAGGCCGGCAGCACCAGCCCCGCCGCCTCACCCTCACCGCGCCAAAGCACCCGCCGCTGATCGGCTGGCCCCGGCAAACGCACGTTTGGCGCCGACACAAATCCGAAGCGCCCGAAATATGGTTCGTCGCCAACCAGCAGAATGCCGGAGACATCCTTGGCGTGGGCGTAGTCGAGACAGTGCGCCACAAGATCCGCGCCGAGAGCCGCGTTGCGATGGGTAATGTCGACCGCGATCGGACCCAGGAACAGGGCCGGCGCGCCATTGATCGTGATCGCCCAAAGCCGAACCGAACCCACCACCCGACCGTTCATGCGCATCACGAACCCGACGGCCCGCATCGCCCGCTCTCTCAGCCGTTCCGCCGTCTTGGCGAACCGGCCGGGTCCGAAGGCGGCCAGCACCAGGGCCTCGACCACCGCCGCGTCGGCGGGGCCTTCGATCTCGATGCGCCAAGGGGTGTCCTGGGGCGTGGGTCTGGCGGGGGCGTCG
>JANORH010000561.1:0-1898 GCA_031415215.1 Alphaproteobacteria bacterium
TCACCGGCTTCCTTGATCATCATGCGGGTCACCGCCGGAAGCTGAAGGTCCATGGCCTCGTCAAAGTCAAACCAGGCGATCTCTTCCAGTTCCCCGCAGTCGGCCTGACGCTCCAGGCTGGTGAGGCGTTCGGCGTCAGCCAACAGAAACCAGGTGTCGAACCGTTTTCCAACCTGGGGCGGCGTGATGGCGCGGGCAATCACGTCCAGTGCCTCCAGGTCAGCCAGCACGCCCTGGGCAGCGAAGTCCTTCCACGGGCCTGTACCGCGGCTTTCGCCGGGTTTGCCCAGCAGCAGACCGGTTTCCTCCCAGGTCTCGCGCACGGCAGCCAACGCCAGCGCACGTCCACGCCCCGCCGGCAGATGCTTGTCGAACAAGCCGCCCACGTCGGGCCGCAGATCGGTTGCGAACGGCGCGCGATAGTCCGCCCGGTCGATCCGCCCGCCCGGAAACACCCAACGATCGGGCATGAAGCTGTGGCCGCCATGCCGCTTGCCCATCAAGACCCGCGGCTTGGCGGCGTCGCGTCGGATAATCATCACCGTGGCAGCATTCTTGGGTCGGACGGCCCGTGCGCCGGGGATGCGGGGCGGACCTTCGGGTTTGTGCGGTACGGCGGGAGCTGGGGCGTTCATGAAACAACTGTATGACTTCGGCGGGGATGGAGGGAAGGGCGACCTTGCGGAAAGCGGGATCCATCTAACGCTTGGGGCCGCCCTTCTTGCCGCTGCGGATATTCTTGGGCCGCCCCTGAGGGCCACGGTTGGGCCCGCGATAGCTGCCGGGACCACCCGGTCCGCGGTCGCTACGCTCACGCATCCCCAGCCGGGGGCGAGGCGCGGTCTTGTCGGGTTCGGCGGGTTCGCTCAGCATCTCGAACAACAATCCACCCGTGATCGGCGTCGCCTCGGCGAGCTTGACGCGGACCGTCATGCCCAGCGGCCAGCGGCTGCCGGTCTTCTCGCCGACCAGGGCGTGCATTCGGTCATCGTGGACAAAGTACTCACTGCCCAGCCGCGACACCGGCACCAGGCCGTCTGCGCCAGTCCCCGCCAGCCGCACGAACAGACCGAAGCGCGTGACACCTGTGATTCGTCCGTCGAACTCCGCCCCCACCTTGTCCGCCAGGAACGCCGCCACATAGCGATCCATGGCATCGCGCTCAGCGGCCATCGCGCGACGTTCGGCAAAGGTGATTTCCTCGGCCGTGCCCTTCATCTGCGAGATGTCGCGGTCAGACAGGCCGTCACTGCCCAGACCCTGTGCCGTGATCAGCGCCCGGTGGACGATCAGGTCAGCATAGCGCCGGATCGGTGAGGTGAAGTGCGCGTACTTCATCAGGTTCAAACCGAAGTGGCCGATGTTGTCCGTGGAATAGATCGCCTGCATCTGCGTGCGCAGCACCACCTCGTTGATGATGTCAGCGTGCGGTCCATCGCGGGTTTCGCCCAATAGCTTGTTGAACCGGTCGGTGCGCGGGGCCTCGCCCTTGGTCCAGGGAATTCCCAGCGAACCCAGGAAGTCGGTCAGCGAGAAGATTTTCTCCTGACTGGGCGCATCGTGGATGCGGTAGATCAGCGGGGTCTTCTTCTGCTCCAGCGTCTCGGCGGCGCAGACGTTGGCCTGGATCATGAACTCCTCGATCAGCTTGTGCGCCTCAAGCGAGGGGCGGGGCGTGATCGCATCGATCTCACCCTCCGCATTGATCGAAATTTTCCGCTCCAGGCTCTCGATGGCCAGAGGCGAGCGGGCGTCACGGCCCTTCTTCAAGCACGCATAGGCGGCCCAAAGCGGTTTCAGCACCCGATCCAGCAATGGCCCGGCCTTGTCGTCGGGCGTGCCATCGATGGCAGCCTGGGCCTGTTCGTAGCTGAGCTTCGCCGCCGAGCGCATCAAAC
>JANORH010000562.1:0-6117 GCA_031415215.1 Alphaproteobacteria bacterium
CGCAACGCCTACGATCTGGCGACCATCAAGAAGTGGCTGGGCCTGTTCCTGTTCCGCTTCTTCGAGATCAGCCAGTTCAAGCGCTCGGCCATGCCCAACGGGCCAAAGGTGATCTCGGGCGGCGCGCTGTCGCCGCGGGGCGACTGGCGCGCGCCGAGCGATGGTGTGGCGACGGTGTGGCTGGATGAGCTTGAGGCCAACGTGCCCTAGAATTTTCCCTTCCCTTCAAGGGGAGGGAAGTGAGGACCTTGGCGGATAGATTTCGACGCGTGGTGCCCATCCGCGAAAGACCTGCAGGCTGCAGGGTGGCATGCTGATTCTTACCAGCAAGCGGACGTTCCGAACGACAGCAATGGGGGGTTAGCGGAAGTTGAGCGGACGCAGACCGCGTGCGCGACTTGGTCCGGCATTGCCGCCAGACCGGGAGCCCACCCGTGTGCTGGTGGCCAGACAGGGATCTGCTAGGGTCAAGCTTGGTGCCGGTCAGCGTGCGGGCTCGATGGGCGCGCAGCAACTGACGCACCGAAGATGAGGGCATAGAGCCATGTCGACTGCCCCAAGTTCCGGTGCTCACCGGGCGAAGATGATCAGCCGGCATGCGCCTGCGGGGTTCTTCATAGCGGCGCTTGTGACCGCGCTCCCCATCTGGTGGATCGTCGCCACGCCGATCCTGTCGGGAGCGCCAGAGCCATTCGGGCGGCATATCGACCACGCGCTCTGGACCTACGCCCACGCCGTGACCGGAACCGTGATGCTATTCTCGGGCGCGGCTGCACTCTGGATCGGCTGGACCCGCAAAGGCTTTCGATTTCATCGCCTCGCCGGTGGCGCCTACCTCTTGGCCGGTCTGCCTTCCAGCTTGATCGCACTCATCCTGAATGCCCTGGATGTTCATCGTGACGTCGCTTCGGCCGCGCCCACGGGCGCTCTCGCCGCGGCGTGGCTGCTGGCGGCCGCGATGGCTTTTCGGGCGATACGAAACAAGCGCGTCGAGAGCCACAAGGAGTGGGTCATCCGCAGCTATGTCCTGACCTGGAGCTTCGTCTTCTGCCGTGGGTTGGGCCTCCCACAGATTGACCTGGCCGAGAGCGTCGGCACGAGCCTGATGTGGATCACGTGGATTGCACCGCTCCTCATCTGTGAGGTGCTTCTTCAGTGGTCCAACGGAAGTGCGCGGCGAGCCAGCTGATTGCGCTTTGGGGGCGACGGCATCCGTCGATATCGGCGCCGTATACAGCTTCTGTGACGTGTATAGCCAAGAGAACATAGCCGGCGATGAGCCGACCGTGTCCCGTTAGCCCCCAAACTTCAGATCCGCTCGGTCCTTGGCCTCGCTGCGGGCCGGGGCGGGAGCCGCCTGGCGGTCACACAGGTGACTTTCTACGCCGTGGTGTTGACGGCAGAGCTAGTCCCACTCGGAAGGCTCGGCTCCGGCGCTGGAACGACGGGTGGCGAATGCTTTGCCTTCGCGAAGCCCGACACCAGCGCGCCAAATGCGGCGCCTTTTGCCGCTGGATCGGCAGCTCTTGCCTGTTGAGCGGGGTTTAGCGACCGCTCCGGACGGACGCCCGGTAGGTTCGCACTCGAGGCGCTGATCGGTGAGGGCATAGGTCGTCTCCTTATGACGAGCGATGCCACGCAAATGCGGTGCCAGTTCCTGCCGATGCGCCTTCAAGGACGAATCCGCCTTTCTGGACATGAGTTCGGCACATGCCGAGGCGCGCCTGCCGCCAGGATGCGGCCCAGCTCGTTGATCCGCTCGGCCCGGGTCAGCTGACGGGCGTGACTTGCAGGCAAAAAACCCGGCGCCGTGGCTCCGGGGTTTCCATGTTCTGCTGAAATCCGCCGTCTAAAGCGGACAAGGCTACCTCAGCAGGGCGGCGACGACCTGGCTGACGATGCCGGTGTCCGTGCGCGTGAGGTAGTAGTTGCCGCCCACCTGTACCCAGCGCTGGCCATACGGGGCGGGTGCCAGATTGTACGCAGAAGGGTTGGCGACATAGTACCGCTGTTGCGAATAGTACTGGTCCGGCAGACGATCGCCCTGCGACCACATCTTCTTGGCCTGGCCCGGAGGCAGGCCATACGGCTTCTTCGCCAGGCCGGGGGGCGTCCAGTTCCCGTTCGCCATGGCCTGATGGCCGCGAACCTCACGTTGCGTGCCGACCACGTTTGCGTGGGAGTGGTCAACGCTGCGCGCGACGTGTCCGCCGCCTTGCTTGCCTTGCCCCTTGCCGGGGTCGGCTGCGGCGGCTCCGACCAACGCGAAGGAAAGGGTGGTCGCTATGATGAGTGCGTGTTTCAAGAGTGTCTCCTTGTATATTTCCTGGGGACACAACGCCAGGCAGGCCGATCCGATCCCTACCGTCAGCGTTTTGCCCTTGCGCGAGCGTAATGCCGACGACGGATAGGCCTGTCGTCAGCAGGCGTGGGAATGGGACGCCAATGGCAAAACCCCCACTCTGGGCCACCAATGATCGTGCCAGGCATCAGCAACGCGCCCAAAAGCAGTCTTTCCCAACATCGCATTTGGGGGGGAGCCGACCTTTGCGCTAAGGCCGCATCGGGCGATTTCTGGCTGGCGTGCCGCATAAGCCTCGTAGGCCACGCGACCCTGGACAATAATGTTCGACGAACAGAATTCTCGGGCCTTGCTAGCGAGTACTTATTGTCACTTAGTGCTCAGGAGCAGCCGAGAGTGCATGTGCAATTCTCGCGGGGCTCCGGGGGACGGATTCATGAAAATTCGCTTTAGCGCGGTCGTACTAGCTGCCACGCTCGCATGTTCAAGCCTTGCCACGGCCCAGGCGCAAAACGCGGCGCGGGTCTACGATAACGGTCCCGTCTGGACCGTCGCCTACATCGAAACCAAGCCAGGGATGCTCAACGACTATATGGCGTACATCGCAGGCCCTTACGCGGCGCTACAGGAGGCGGCAAAGAAACGCGGCGAAGTCCTGGACTACAAAGTTCTGTCGGTGGACTCGCCGCGTGACAACGAGCCCAATCTGATCCTCATGGTTCAGTTCAAGAATATGGGTGTTTTCGACCGCTCACTCGCTGAAGGGGAAAAGGACGACGCCGCCGTGTTCGGATCCCTGGCCGGGAGTCGGCAGTCTCAGGTCAAGCGCCAGGACATGCGCGTTCTGCGCGGCGAGGTGCTCACACGCGAGCTGCGCTTCATCAAATAGCCTCAGAACCTTGACCCCGGTGGCTGCCCGGCCCCGGGGTCGAGGCCATGGTCTGCAGGTCGTCCGGAGGGACGTACCGCCAACGTCCAAGACCTGGTCGTTTCTCTCCGGTGGCTCGACCCCCGGCACCGGACCTTCGACTTGGCGACCTCTAAGCGGACGCCGCAAATGTCGGTTCAGGGGGGGTAGCGGTCCTTGGCGGAGACCTAGTTCGCGCCGTTGGGCCGCAGCTCTTTCCAATGGTTGATGAACGCAACCGCGGCGGACACGAACGCCTCGTTGTCCCGGCGTCCTATGTCGGCAGTGGCGGTCTTTGGATCGAGCACGCTCCAGGCTCCGGTGTCGGACAGTTCCCGCGTCGAGCTTTGCTTGCCGGTGGACTTCTGTTTTAGCGCCTCGGCCAGGAACACCAGGCTGGCCGCCTTGTCGCCGGCTAGCACCAGCGGAACCATCGCCGCCAGTTGGGGCGGATAAGTCAGGGTGGCCGCCCGGGCTACGCTCTGATCGTAGAGCCCGGGCGTGAGGTAGAGGGAGTTGGAGGTCTCGTTGACGCCGGCGTGCCGGTCGAAGACCCGGGGTTTAGGGGGTCCGGCGGCCGCACGCGGCTGTTCCATGAGCGCCGCCGCCGTCCCCAACTCGACCGCGACCGCCGGGGTCTCTTGGTTGATACGGTCGACGATGAAGGCCGTCGTCGCCTCGTTGCCGCCGTGGCTGTTGAGGAACAGGAACCGCCTGAACCCATGCTTGATCAGGCTCTGCGCCGCCTCGAAGTAGACCCGCTGGACGGTCTCGGAGGACAGGGTGATCGTACCGGGAAATTCCGAATGATAGGGCGATTGGCCCGGCAGCAGGATCGGCGCCACGAGTACATCTGTCTGCTGGGCGACTAGCAGAGCCTGCTGCGTCCCGTTGAGGTAATCGGTTCCGATGGGACCACCAAGTCCGTGCTGTTCCATGGCACCGACCGGGATGATCACCATGTCGGTCTTTTTCAGCAGAGACGCGACTTCGGGCCAACTCATGTAAGGCAAGTAGTTCTTGATCTTGCCGTCGCGCCACAGCGGGTTCACCGCGCCGGGCTCGGTCGCCTTCGCGGGTGTGGAGGCCGTCGCAGCCGCCACTGGCCCGGCGCCGAGGAGCAAGGCTGTGGCAAGCACTGCGCAAAGTTCGGAAGTGGATCGCATCATCGCGGCGGCTCTGTTGAGGACCGTCGCGGGACGGCATAACTGGACCATACGGCCCGCAACCAGCGAGTCCATAGTGACACGCCCCGAACGGGATGGGGCCTCGTTACCGCGGCCAGGCGGCCCCTGCCCGCTACCGCAACGGGTGGAACCTGCCCTAAGGCCGACGCCCGGAAGCAGACGTTCCGGCTCGGCGCCGGATAGCAGACCCTCCCGAAGGCTGTTCAGGGGGGTTAGCGGTCGTTACGACCACCAAGTCCGACCGGATGATTTGACCTGTCGCCGCCGGTCCCGCACGGTAGTGATGCGTGGGGGCGTTGGAATGGCGGGCGTGACGGGCAAGGAAGTGCCTCGACGGCGGCGGGTGAAGGCTGAGGCCTCGCCCACGACGCCTGATCCCATCGAGATCGCCATGGAGGCGGAAGCTTCCGGTGTGCAGCCGATGGGCGTCGCCCATGAAGTCTTGCGCAAACAGAGCGCACTGATCAGCCTCCAAATGGTCACAGAGCGCGCAAGCATCGCCCTCAAGCTCCTGACCGCCGCCGCGGGCCTCGCCGTCGCGGTCGCGCTGGGCCTGATGATCTGGTCCGCCAGCCGCGCCGACGGTCTGGTCATCGAGGCGTTCTCTGTGCCCCCGGCGCTGGCCGAGCGGGGGATCACCGGCGAGACCCTGGCCCGCCAGTTGATGGACGACCTGGCGGCCATCTCCGATGTCGCGCAGTCGAGCGAACAGCAGCGCGGTCTGTCCGGCGACTGGGGACAAGCGATCTCGATCCAGATCCCGCAAACCGGGGTTTCGCTGGCGCAGATGAACGCCTGGCTGCGCGAGACCTTAGGTCATCAGAGCCACGTCAGCGGCGAGGTGATGGCAGCGCCCGACGGAACCTTGACCCTGGTCGCCCGCAGCGGCTCGCGTGGCCTGCCGGCGCTGACCGGCCAGGAGGCCGGGGTGGCCACCCTGATCCAGCGCACCGCCGAGGCGGTCTACGCCCGCGAACAGCCCCGTAGTATGGGCCTCTACCTTGTTCGACAGCAACGGCACGAGGAGGCCAATGCCTGGTACCGGGGCCGAACGAACCAGCCCGCGCCACGGGATCGCGCTTCCAGCTATCTCGGCCAGGCATGGTACGCCCATGGGACCAAAGGCGATCTGGCGTTCGTGCCGTTGGCGTGGAAATCCATTGCCGCCGACCCGACCTTTTCGAACCCCAGCGCTCAGCTGGCTGGTTTCGAAAGCGGGTTCGGCCATCTCGAAAGCGCTTACCAGCTACTGCGCCGGGCCGGTATGCTGGCGGCGCGTGACACGGCCTACGTCCCCCAATGGCGGCGCGAGCAGACGATGCGAATTGGGTCTCAAGTGGCCGCGTCGGTGGGCGATTGGCGCGAGGCGCGCGCCCGGACGCGGAAAAATCTCGGCAAGCACTTTTTGGGTGATGGAAGCACCGGCAACGCTGGCCCCTCAGCAGCGATGGCGAGGACCAGCGCCGCTATGCACGACATCCGGCAGGCTCATGCAGACCTGGCCGCCTATGACGCAGTTACGTCCGATGATTTGAACAAATATCGCTTGGCCACCCTGCATGTGCGGGTGAGCGCACAGGACTGGACCGGGGCCATCGTGGCGGCGGACGCGGTGCTGGCCGACCAGGAACTGCGTCCGGACAAGGGCGTCAATCGCCCGATCCCCCGGGCGCAGAAGGCCGAGGCGCTGGCGCATCTGGGCCGGATGGCCGAGGCGATGG
>JANORH010000563.1:0-5225 GCA_031415215.1 Alphaproteobacteria bacterium
TACAAGGTCAACGTCAACACCCTGGAAAAGCTGGCCGCAACGCGGCTAGAGGTGAACGAGATCGGGGTCTGCAATCTCTCGCTCTCCGCCCTGATCGCCTTTGACCCTTACGTGGACAACAAGGACCTGGGCGGGTTCATCCTGATCGACCGGCTTAGCAACCGCACGGTCGGCGCAGGCATGCTGCACTTCGCCCTGCGCCGTAGCCAGAACATCCACTGGCAGGCGATGGACGTGGACAAGGCAGCCCGAGCTTCGGCTATGGGCCACAAGGGCCGGCTCGTCTGGTTCACCGGCCTGTCCGGCTCGGGCAAGTCGACCATCGCCAACCTGCTGGAAAAGCGCCTCCATGCCGAGGGGCGTCACACCTATGTGCTGGACGGCGACAATGTGCGCCACGGTCTGAACCGGGACCTGGGCTTCACTGACGCCGATCGGGTGGAGAACATCCGCCGTGTGGCCGAGGTGTCGCGACTGATGATGGATGCCGGGCTGATCGTGCTGGTCTCGTTCATCTCGCCCTTCCGGGCCGAGCGGCAGTTGGCGCGCGAGCGGGTCGAGGCGGGCGAGTTTGTCGAGGTGTTCGTCGATACCCCGCTGGCCGAGGCCGAGAAGCGCGACGTCAAGGGCCTCTACGCCAAGGCCCGTGCCGGTGAGTTGAGGAACTTCACCGGTATCGACAGCCCTTATGAAGCGCCGGAAACCCCGGAAATCCGCATCGACACGACCGCGATGACACCCGAGCAGGCGGCTGAGGCGATCTACGCGTGGCTGGACGCCAACTAGGCCGAGACGACCGCCCGCGCCGGTTCATGCGCCACGTCCGCCGGTGTGAAGTCGCGCAGGACGGCGGCGTACTCCAGCATGATGCCGTTGGGGTCGCGGAAATAGACCGAGCGGACCCAGACGCCGTCGTGCATGTCGCGGGACGCGCCCATCGGGCTGTCGTCGTGGTTCACCACCACGGGCACCGAGACCTCGACGCCTGCGGCCTGAAGGCGAGCGATCGAGCCTTCGAGTTCGCTCTCATCCAGATCAAAGGCCACGTGGTTCATGGAGCCCACGGCGGTCTTGGGATCCATCGGGAATGCCCTGACAGAGGCGATACCCGGGGCGGCCGGCGGCGCGTCGGCCCACCAGAAGAAGGCCAGAAGGGTGTCGCCACCGCAGTCGAAGAAAAAGTGCTGACCGCCGCCCGGCAGTTCCACCGTCTTGACCAAGGGCATGCCCAGCGCCTCGGTGTAGAACTTCACCGTCTCGGCCATGTCAGGGCAGACGAGGGCCAGGTGGTTGATACCTTTGGTCTTCACGGTCGCCTCCTAGAACTGCAGCACGATCTTGCCGAAGTGTTCGCCCCCGGCCATCGCGGAAAACGCCGCCTTGGCATCGGTCCACGGGAATACCTTATCCACCACAGGGGCGATCTTGTGCAAATCAATCGCCCGGCACATGGCCTCGAACATGTCGCGCGAGCCCACCGACAGGCCCTGAAGCTTCGCCGAGTTACCGATCAGGGCGGCGGGGTTGAAGGGGTCCCCGGCACCGGCCACCACACCGATGATGGCGATATGGCCGCCGATGCGGATGGCCTTCATGCTTTCCTGAATGGTGCCGCCGCCGCCGACCTCCATGATGAAGTCTGCGCCACGTCCGGCGGTGGCCTCGCGCACCGGTCCGGACCAGGCGGGCGTCGTCTTGTAGTTCACCAGATGATCCGCACCCAATGCCTTGGCCCGCGCCAGTTTTTCGTCGGAGGATGAGGTGATGACGGTCCGCAGGCCCGCTGCATGGGCGAACTGCAGGCCGAAGATCGAGACGCCGCCGGTGCCTTGCAGCACCACGGTGTCACCCGGCTCCAGCCGCGCGTCCTCGAACAGACCACGCCAGGCGGTGAGACCGGCGCACGGCAGGGTCGCGACCTGCTGATCGGTGAGGAATTCCGGGACCTTCGAGACGCCGTCCTGACCAAACACCTGCAGTTCGGCCCCGGCACCGGGGATCGGGAACCCCAGAGCCGACATCAGCTTCTCAAGGTTGGGCGGGCCCGAGGTCCAGTTCTGGAAGAACAGCGTCGCGACCCGGTCGCCGATCTTGAACTTCGTGACGCCGGTGCCCACCGCCTCGATCACGCCGCAGCCGTCGGAGAAGGGCGTGATCACATCCTTGGTGCCGGCGCTGCCGCGCCCGTACATGCCGTTGACCATCAGCAGGTCGCGGTAATTGAGCGACACCGCCTTCATCCGCACCAGCACCTGGCCGGGACCGGCGGCGGGGTCGGGCACTTCTGCCACCTGAATCGCATCCAGGCCCCAGGGGGCGGTGACGTTCAATGCGCGCATGAAGATACTCCGTTCACGGTCATACTTGGCGCGCTGGTCAATGCGATCAAGTGTGTCGCCACGTCAGGCGGTGTCCAGCTTTCGCACGCCATAGAGGCGGAAGGCCGCCACCACCCCGGCCACTGCCATGGCGGACATCAGCAGATAGCCGTGCGCGCCGAAGCGATCAAACAGCGGGCCGGAGGCCAGCGTCGCCAGGCCCATAAGGACGCCACCCGATAGGGCCGAACTGATGGTCTGGGCGGCGGACGCGTTCCGGGGTGACGACAGCCGCTCGGCCAGCTGAAGCGAGGCAAAGAAGACCGCCGCGTAACTCAGCGCATGCAGGGCCTGCAGCGGGAACAGCAGCCAGAGCGGCGGCGAGAACGCCATCGCCGTCCAGCGGATGATAGCGGCGATGCCACCGATCACCAGCAGTGTCCGGGGGCCGATCCGGCGTCGCCAGGGTTCCATGAACCACATGAAGCCGACCTCGACGCCGACGCCCACCGCCCACAGCACGCCGGTCAGGCTGGCCGGGATACCCTGGTCCTTCCAAGCCAGGGTTGAGAAGCCGTAGTAGAAGGCATGCGCCGACTGGATCAGCCCCGCCGCCAGCGCCGCCGTCATGAAGGCCGGATCGCGAAGCAACTCGCCGATGCCGGCGAACCGGTTCGACGTGGAGGCGATGTGGCCCTCTTCATGCACCGGGTCTGCCGGGAGCAGCAGGCGCGCGCCAATTGCCGTCAGCGCCACCCCCGCCGTGATCCAGACCAGCACCAGATCGGGCGACCCCCAGGTCAGAATAGCGCCCATGCCCACATTGGCGACCATGAAGGCCACGGACCCCAGGCCGCGCGGCCAGCCAAAGTTGAACCCGTCGCGGCGGGACCGCTTCAGCGCGATCACATCGGTGAGCGGCGGGATGGTGGCGAAGGCCGAGGAGGCGGCGAACCAGACCACGGTCCAGCCCGCAAACCCCAGCGGCAGGGCCATCAAGGCATAGGCCACCGCCACGGCAAGACTCATGAAGATCAGCGCAGTCCGCCGCAGCAGAAAGCTGTCGGCCCACACCGCCAGAAGCGGCGCGGTGATCACACGCGCGATCATCGGCAGCGACAGGATCAGCCCGATCTGGGCCCCGCTTAGTCCCCGCTCGGCAAACCACAGCGGCATGTAGGGCGAGCCTGCGCCAACGCCGATGAAGATCGCGGAATAGAACAGGCCCAGCCGGACGGGGAGCGACATGGGAGGGGCCATACAGGGAGTCGCAGCGGCGAAGGGTTTAACCACATAGGATACGGCCGGTACCGGTTTGCCAGGTGATGTCAGATCGGCGTTTGTCACAAGTAGCTGTGTAATCAGGGGTATAGTCTAGCGCCTGGGCTTCGAGGGTCGGGCGGCTTGGCGCAGGCCGGAATTATTCTATAATATATTGTTTTTGTTATGTTATATCAATAGTTCGGAAGCGACAGCGCCGTGGGGTCGGGGCTCGGTCCGGTTTCACCGCTACCCCGGATCGATGATCGGGCCGTATAACATGATGTATAGTCCCGACGGGCGGATCGGATGGCCTGACCCTTGCCATGACGGGGCGGAGAAAGGCGAGTGGGCGGCGGCTGGTCGACTCAGGGATTGGATGTCGCTAAAGCGCGACGGCGCACTGATCGGTCGCTATCCATCAAAATCGCACGTTATCCCAAGGGGCCCTACATGAAGTTTGACGACGTAATCCTCGGGCGCCGGAGCATCCGTGGGTACAAGCCCGATCCGGTTCCCAGGGCGTTGATCGAGGAGATCATCGGTCTGGCAATGCGGGCGCCGTCGTCGATGAACACCCAGCCATGGAACTTCTACATCATCACCGGCGAGCCGCTGGACCGGATCCGGGCCGGCAACACCGAGCGGAACATTGCCGGCGTGCCGCAGTCGCGCGAATTCCGGACGGGTCAGGCCTTTGCCGGCCAGCACCGCGAGCGACAGATCGGCGTCGCCAAGCAGTTGTTCTCGGCTATGGGAATTGCGCGCGAAGACACGGCGATGCGCCAGGACTGGGTGCTGCGCGGGTTCCGGCAATTCGATGCGCCGGTCTGCGTGATCATCACCTATGACAAGGTGCTGGACGGCAGCGACGACACGCCGTTCGACTGCGGTGCGGTGGCGACGGCCCTGGTCAACGCGGCCTGGTCGCGCGGGCTGGGGGCGGTGATCAACAGCCAGGGCATCATGCAGTCGCCAGTGGTGCGCGAGCACGCCGGGATCGCCGATGATCAGGTGATCATGAAGAGCATCGCCCTGGGCTGGCCGGATGAGAGCTTCCCGGCCAATGCGGTGGTGTCGGAACGCAAGGCTGTGGCTGAGGCTGCGGTGTTTGTGGGGTTTGGGGATTAGGAGCCGGGATTGTTCGTCGTTCAGGACCCTGTGCAAAGATCATGGTACGGTAACTCAGGAGGCCGACCGATGATTGTCCTGAAGATTGATCAGACCGAGAAGGGTCCTGCGATCCTGCTGACGCCTGAAGCGCAGGAGCTATTGGGTGTGGCCATCGGCCAGCCGGTCGGGTTTCAGATTTCCGAAGATGGCCAACTGTCCATCGGCGCGCTCGACATGTCTTTTGAAGCTCGGCGTGAGCGTGGACGGGCGTTTTTGAAGGGCTACGACAAGACCTTTCAGGCGCTCGCGAAGTAGCGGTCACGGCGGGTGGTTACCCCGGCGCAATGACGATCTGCTGGCGTGCGTTGCGGTGCTAGCGGCCATCACCCCTCCCCTTGCTCATTCCCGCGAAGGCGTGAACCGAGGCGTTTTTCCGGCGCCGCCCGGGCTGCTGAGGGGGCGGGATCGGACAGGTCAGAAAACGCCTGGGTTCCCGCCTTCGCGGGAATGACCGGAGGGGTGGATGGGGTTGTG
>JANORH010000564.1:0-3175 GCA_031415215.1 Alphaproteobacteria bacterium
GCACATAGCGGTCAATTTTTTCGCTGCGTTCTGTATCCTGCTGATTGGCCATCCCGGGACCGCCGCTGTTTTCCTGGCCGCCGCATCACTGATATTTGGCGTTCAACAACGACTGGTCCGGCAGTGGATCGCCCGCAGCCCTACGACGGATCCGGACGCCGGCATGCGACGCCTTGCCGTGATGAGCGCGGCCCGCACCAGTGTCTACATTGCCCCCACCATCACGATGGTGATCCTCTCTCCGGGCACACCGGAGTTGGTGTTCTTCGCGCTTCAGTTCGCGACACTTCTGACCCTCGCCCTCGCTGCGGGAACGCTCTCACGACTGATATTCTGGAGCTTCTGCACCCCGATCATGGTTGCGGCGGCCATCCTGGTCGGCACGCTGTTCATGCCGGTCCACATGTTTGCCATCGGGCTTGGCCTGTTCACGCTTTTGGTCATGCTCCTGCTGATTTCCGAGCGCACCACCAAGGCCATTGCCACCTGGCATTCTGCGTTCCGGTCCAATATGGCCCTGGTTATTGATCTGGCAGCGGCGCGCGACATCGCGGTCGCTGAACGGCAGGCCGCCGACATCGCCCGCGAGGTGGCCCGCACCGCCAACAGCGCCAAGTCCAACTTCCTGGCCACCATGAGCCACGAGATTCGCACGCCGATGAACGGCGTTCTCGGGATGGCGCAACTCATGAAGCGTGACGCCGTCGATCCGGTCCAGGCCCAGCGCCTGGATGTGCTGATCGACAGCGGCGAGTACCTGCTGGCGATCCTCAACGATATTCTGGACGTCTCCAAGATCGACGCCGGCAAGCTGGAACTGATGCCTGCGCCTGAGAATGTCGGCGAATTGCTCGAAAAACTGGTCGGTTTCTGGGCCGCACGCGCCAGTGAGACGGGCGTCGCGCTGACCCTGCAGATTGCCCGCGACGTTCCGGACCAGTTGATGGTCGATGCCCTGCGGCTGCGCCAGGTGCTGTTCAATCTGGTCGGCAATGCCCTCAAGTTTACCGAACGCGGCTCTGTCGAGATCATTGCCGACGCGGCGGACCGGGGCTGTGGCATGATCGATCTGCATATAGCGATCCGCGACACAGGGCCCGGTATCGCCGAGCGTCACCTGGCTTTGCTGTTTGATCGCTTCTCGCAGGTGGAAGACGCTGAAGCCCGGCGGTTCGGGGGCACGGGCCTGGGCCTGGCTATCGTCAAGCAACTGACCGAACTGATGAACGGCCGTGTCTGGGTCGAAAGTGTGCTTGGCAAAGGCTCGACATTCCACGTCAACGTCCCGCTGCAAGTGATCACCGCCGTCGCTGGCGAAGCGCTGCAGGCCGTCGCGGACGATCTGCCGATGGAGCCGCTGCGGCTGCTGGCGGTCGATGACAACGCCACAAACCTTTTGATTCTGGACCAGCTACTCAGCAGCCTCGGCCACCATGTCGCCAAGGCCTTGAGTGGCACCCAGGCGCTGGAGGTGCTGGCCAGCCAATCCTTCGACCTGGTGCTGACCGACATCCAGATGCCCGGGATGACCGGAACCGAGCTGCTGCAGCGGCTGCGCTCGCAACCCGGACCCAATCGCGACGTGCCGGTCCTGGCGCTCACCGCCGACGTGACGTCGGGCGGTCGCCAGCACTATCTGGACCAGGGCTTCACCGAGCACACCGCCAAGCCGATCCAGCTGGAGGCGTTGCTGGAAGCGGTGGCGCGGGCGCTGGAAAATACCCCATCTGCCTCGGTTCAGACGGCCTGAAGCGCTGGCAAATCGTGGAGGTCTGACGCCAATCCGTTCCCCATCAGGTCGATGAAGTTGTCGCGGTAGAATTTGCGTTTCAGGCGCTCATTCACGCCCGACAGGTTGTCGTTGAAGCGCTTCAGCGGGTTGCGGCCACCTTCCACGTGGGGGAAGTCGGAGGAGAACAGCACCATGTCCTCGCCGGAATTGTCCATGATCCAGCGGACGTCCTCGTGCGGATAGGGCGTGACGCGGAACTGGCGGCGCAGGATCTCGGACGGTGTGCCGGAGAGCGTCTGCAGGCGCTCCTCCTTGCCGAAGGCGGCGACGCCGGAGTCCAGGAACTTCATCAGGCTGGGCAACCATGAGGCACCCAGTTCGATGGCCCCGAACTTCAGGCGCGGGAAGCGGTCGAAGACGCCGTCGATGACCAGGGCCGACAGGGTCTGCCAGACGCTGAGCGGGATCGACATGAAACTTAGCGAGGTGAAGTTCTCGTCGCCGCCGTGGAAGTCGCGCACGAAGGGCAGGCCGTTTTCCAGGTAGTCCTTGTGCATCTTCTCCTCCCCGCCGACGTGGAACAGGATCGGCACGCCGGCCTCCTGGGCGACAGCCCACAGAGCGTCCAGCTCGCGGTGGCTGGGCGAGAAGCCGGGCGGATGGCGCGATGGCACCACCAGCGCTTTGGCCCCAAGGCGCAGGGCCTCGCGAGCAATCTCTGGCGCACGCGCGCGGTCGATCAGCGGTACATAGCCAGTGGCCAGCAGGCGGCGGTCGACCGAACAGAACTCGGTCATCATGCGGTTGTGGGCGCGGGCGGCCTCGAGCGCCAACTCGACCTCGCCCTTCTGCTCCAGGCCGAAGTTGGAGAGGCATGCGGTGGTGAACACCAGCTGGGAGGTGAAGCCCAGGTGATCCAGCGCCGCGCCGCGATCCTGGTTGCGGAAGGCGCCCAGTGCCGCGTGGTTTTTTCGCAGCAGGATATTGGCCTCGGCACCGGCCCGGTACTCCGGATCGTTGTGGTCGGCTTCGGCCTTTGCAAACCGCTCCAGCAGGCCGTCCTTGGCGGTCGCGGTTTTCTCCACAAAGGCGGCGCGGAATTTAGGGTCAATGTAGGGGTTGATCGCGCCCGGCAGCTCCATGATGTGGCTGTCGGCGTCGTGGACGGTCTGGCCTTCGACGTATGCCATGGCGCATGTTCCCTGGATGGTTTCTGTTGTTGAGGCGCATTCCGGACGTTTACCGACGATCCGTCAAGGTTTCTGGGCCCGCCACCCTGTCGAAGTCGCGCGCGACCTGATCGGCTGGAGCGTTTTCGTCGACGGCGTCGGCGGGCGGATCGTCGAGACCGAGGCCTATCATCACGAAGATCCCGCTTCGCACAGCTTCACAGGGCCTACGGCCCGGAACGGTGCGATGTTCGGACCGCCGGGCCATGCGTAT
>JANORH010000565.1:0-2482 GCA_031415215.1 Alphaproteobacteria bacterium
CGCCCGCGCGCATCGACGCCCCATTTCACCACCTCGAACAGCACGCCGGTCAGCTTGCCGGCCTCATGGGTGAACGCCTTGGGGACCCGGAAGTTGAGGATCGGGATGTCCTCATGCATCGCGTCTTCTTTTTCCCAGGGCGACGCCTTCATTTCCTCGAACCCGGAGCGGACGATGACCTTGACGACCTCACCGCCCAGCCGGCGTGACGACCGGCAGCAGTCCATGGCCGTGTTGCCGCCGCCCAGCACGATCACGCGCCGACCGATGGTTTCCACATGGCCGAATGAGACGGAGGACAGCCAGTCGATGCCGATGTGGATGTTGGCGGCGGCCTCCTTGCGGCCGGGCAGGTCCAGATCGCGACCGCGAGGGGCACCCGAGCCCACGAAGACCGCGTCGTAGCCCTCTCTCATCAACGCTTTCAGGCTGTCGACCCGCTGGCCGAGACGCAGCTCGATGCCGCCGAGGCCCGTAATGAAGCCGACCTCTTCGTCGATCACTTCCTCGGGCAGGCGGAAGCGCGGGATCTGGCTGCGGATCATGCCGGCAGAACGGGTGTCGCCATCAAAGATCGTCAGCTCATAGCCCATCGGGGCCAGATCGCGGGCCACGGTCAGGGACGCCGGGCCGCAGCCGATCAGGGCGATGCGTTTGCCGTTTCGGGTGGTGGCAGGGGGCGGCATCAGGGCCGTAACGTCACCCTTGTTATCAGCGCAGACGCGCTTCAGGCGACAGATGGCGACGGGTTCATCCTCGACACGGACCCGCCGACACGCCGGTTCGCACGGCCGGTCACAGGTGCGACCCAGAACGCCTGGAAAGACGTTGGACTTCCAGTTGATCATGTAGGCGTCAGAATACCGGCCGTCGGCAATCAGGCGGATGTATTCGGGAACCGGGGTGTGGGCAGGACAGGCCCACTGACAATCGACGACCTTGTGAAAGTAGTCGGTCTCATTCTCACGCTTGGACGGCAAACTCGCTTCCTTCCGGGACAGCTCTACTCCGGGGAGCGAGGAGTCGCCATGATCTCTCAGGCGAGACTCCGCGACCCCGACGCGGCGATGAAGGTCGAGATTATGGCCCCCACGCACGGGAAGCCAACCGTTTCCTGATCGATGATCATGGTTTTCTGACGCTATGGGGCAAGATTGACCACACCAGACTGTGATCGGCCGGGTCGCGTTTCCCTCACAATGGCGATTGGCGGACCAGAAGGGTAAATGATACCTTAATTGCCGGGGAAGCTCCGCGTTCGCGCGGTACAGGGGAGAGTGCTGAATGGAGATGCCGATCGAGAGCGCGGTGGAGACAACACCGCCAGCCTACGAGTCGCCTTTGTCGGCCAGCCTTCTGCCGCTTGATCCCAACGATTCGCTCGATCTGCACCGCGCCATCAACGAGCGCCGCGCGCAGGTGGAAAACCCGGAACTGTTGCGGCATTTGCGGTCGCTGTAGGGCACAGCGCACCCACGCGTGTCATCCCGGTTTTTGCGACGCGAAAGACCGGGACCCCCAACGCCAATTTCCGATCCTGGAATCAAAAACGGCACCGCCTGCCCCAGGTCGGTGCCGTCAATGCTGGGGGTCCCGGTCTTCGCCAGGGCGAAACCGGGATGACACCCATCTGTCCTGGAAATGCGCGCCCTACTCCTCGTAGCCCGCCGGAAGCTCATCTTCCTTCATCAGTTCGTCTTTCGAGACCTTCTTGTCCTTGACCTTGGCTTTGGCGATCATCAGGTCGACGACCTTGTCTTCGAAGATCGGGGCGCGGAGCTGGGCCTGGGCGTTCTGGTTTTCGCGCAGCAGGTTGAAGATTTCCTGGGCTTGCGGGCCGTACTTCATGGCTTCGCGGCGGATGGCCTCGTTCAGTTCCTGTTCGGTCACCTGAACGCTGTTGGCGCGGCCGATCTCCGCCAGCACCAGACCCAGGCGCACGCGGCGCTCGGCGATCTTGCGGTATTCCTTCTGGAGCTGGTCGTCGGTCTTGCCCGCGTCCTCGTCGGGCAGCCCACCGGTTTCCTTGTCCTGCTGCACCTGACCCCAGATGGAGGTGAACTCGGCTTCGACCATTTTTGGCGGCAGCGGGAAGTCGTGCTTGGTGTCCAGTTGATCCAGCAGGGCGCGCTTGAGCTTGAAGCGTGAGGCGTCGGCGTACTGGCCTTCCAGGTTGCCCTTGATAAGTTCCTTGAGCTTTTCGAGGTTTTCGATGCCCAGGCGCTCGGCGAAGGCGTCATCGGCGGGCGAATCGATCGGACCACGGATGTCCTTGACCTTGCTTTCGAACTCGGCGTCCTTGCCGGCCAGATCCTTGGACTGATAGTCCGCCGGGAACGTAACCTTGACCACCAGATCCGCGCCGACCTTGGTGCCGACCAGTTGCTCTTCGAAGCCGGGAATGAACTGGCCCGAGCCCAGCACCAACTCGACATCTGTGGCCGTGCCACCTTCGAAGGCCACGCCGTCGACCCGGCCCAGG
>JANORH010000566.1:0-2663 GCA_031415215.1 Alphaproteobacteria bacterium
GGCGGCCGGCGCTATACCTTCAACTACGACGCCATGAAGATGGCCAACGATGAGCTGCAGATGCGCTCGGACTGGACCTTCGCGCTGTGCACCGGCGACGAGCGGCTGAAGGACGACGCCGGCGCCAAGGCCCACCCGACCCAGAAACCCGAAGCCCTGCTGCACCGGGTGATCATGGCCTCGACCAAACCCGGCGACATCATCCTGGACCCCTTCTTCGGCACCGGCACCACCGGCGCCGTCGCCCGCCGCATGGGCCGCCGGTTCATCGGCATCGAGCGCGACGAGGGTTATGCCGCCATCGCCGAAGCCCGGATCGCCAAGGTGATCCCGGTCACCGCCGCGGACATGGCCGTCACGGGATCAAAGAAGTCCGAACCCCGCATCCCCTTCGGCACCCTGGTCGAGGCCGGCCTGCTGAACGCCGGTGACATGCTGTATGACCCGCAAGGCCGCCACGCTGCCCGCGTCCGCCCCGACGGCAGCCTGGTGGTGGGCGAACTGTCAGGCTCGATCCACAAGATGGGTGCCATGGTGCAGTCCCAGCCGGCCTGCAACGGCTGGACCTACTGGCACTTCAAAACCGACAAAGGCCTCGCCCCCATCGACGTGCTGAGGGCCAAGGTCCGCGCGCAACTGCCGGTTTAGGGGGCGGCGCGGGATACCCAAAAATTAGCTCGTCATAGGCGGGCTTGACCCGCCTACCCAACGGCGACCTCCGCGTGGATCGGCGGATCAAGTCCGCCGATGACGATCCTGGGTGAGGGTGTGCATCACCCCAACCCCCCAAACACGTTCCACACTGGACCCCGTCCCCGATCCCGGCCACCCTGTTTTCAGAAAAACGGGTTTGTCAGGGTCCGCATGATCGATCACCACGCATGAACCCGCGCGTCTTCGTCCTCACCCTTTGCACCTTCGCCTTCGGGTCCGCCGCCTTCATTTTCGCGGGCCTGCTGGAGCCGATGGCCAAGGACCTGGGCGTGTCGACCGCCGTCGCCGGCCAGCTCCAGACCGCCTACGTCCTCACCTCCGCCCTGCTGGGCCCGGTCGCCGCCTGGGCGCTGGGGCAACTGGACCGGAAATTGGTGGTCATCACGGGCCTCAGTCTGGCTCTGCTGCTGCACATCGCCTGCAGCCTGGCAGACACCTTCGAAACCCTGCTGGTGCTTCGCGCCCTTGCGGGTCTGGCGGGGGCCATTTCCGGACCGGCGGCCAGCGTCGCTGCCGCCTCCCTCGTCCCTCCCGAACGACGCGGCTCGGCCCTGGCCATGGTCTCCGGCGGCATGACGCTGGCCTTCGTCATCGGCATTCCCATCGGCAGCGTCGTCGGTGCGATCTTCGACTGGCGGGCCACCTTCCTGGTCGCCGCCGCCCTGGCCGCCATAGCCCTGATCGGCGTGATCTTCTTCCTGCCGCGCGTCCCCGCGCCACCCAGACGCGAAGGTGGGCGCCTCGACATCTCCGGCATCTGGCCGCTCTACCTGACCAGCTTCCTGACCTTCGCCGCCAACATGACGCTCAACCTCTACATCGCCCCAATCGTGCGGGTGGGCACCGGCATCACTGGCGCCGGCGTGGCGTTCTTCCAGGCGATGATCGGGGTCGGTGCCGCCGTCGGCCTCTGGCTGGGCGGACGCGCCGCCGACCGGGGCGCCGGCAAGTCGTGGATCATGCAGGGCATCGCCATCCAGGCGGCCGCCATGACCCTGCACCTGGCCGCCACCCACCAGCTGTTGCCCAGGGGCTGGGCCAGCGACGCCCTGGTCGCGCTCGCCATCTTCCTCGCCGCCGCAGCCCTGTTCTCGATCTCCCCCGTCACCCAGTCGCGCCTGATCCAGCTGACCAACGGCGCCCCCGTGGCCCTGGCCCTCAACGGCTCGGTGTTCTCCATGGGCCAGGCCCTGGGTGCCACCCTCGGCGGCGTGGCGCTGGCCAGTTACGGTGTCCCCGCCATCCCGGCGACCGCGCTGATGATGTCAGCGGTGGGCTTCAGCGTGCTGCTGTTCGTGTTCCCGGGGGGAGGGAAGGCGGAGCCGGGTGAGGGGAAACCCTGACGCGGGGAACCCTGGCCGCGCCGTCAGCCGCCCCCGCTGGCGGCCGTGAAGCGCTCGAAGAACACCGCATCGTCGAGGGTGTCGCTCAGGCCGATCCAGGCCTCATCGGTAAGACCGGCCCGCAGCCCCAGGAAGGGCTCGGCGTCGGGACCGCAAGGTGTGCGAAACGCCGCCGTCCTGCCCTCGACGATGTCCAGCACCGTGTCGGCGACGACGGTCGGCGGCGTGCCGGATACCGGCGTTGCGGCATAGAAGGCCAGCATCCGGCCGGCATGCGGGTAGGCGCTGCCTGCCTTGGGCTTCGGCAAGTTGGCCATGGCCATGCCGGTGGCGATGATCCCGGGCTCCACCAGCGCCACACGAACGTTGAAGGGCGCGAGTTCCTGCGCAAAGGCCTCGCTCATAGCCTCCACGGCATGTTTCGACGCGGCGTAGGCGCCCTGGGCGAATGGGCTCATCCGGCCTGAGATCGAGGAAATATTGATGATCAGCCCGCTACGACGCGCGCGCATCGTCGGCGCGACCGCCTTCATGCACCGAACGGTGCCGAAGAAGTTGGTGTTCATGACGGCTTGCATCTCGGCGATCGACTCGTCCTCAATGGCG
>JANORH010000567.1:0-4602 GCA_031415215.1 Alphaproteobacteria bacterium
AGGTCACGCTGGCCGGGATGTTGGGCGACATCACCGACGCCGACATGGGCGAGGCGGCGGCGCAGCTGCAGCAGGCGCAGCTGTCGGTGCAGTCGGCGGCCTATGTTTTCCAGTCCCTGCAATCGTCGTCGTTGATCAACATCCTGAAGTGACCGCGAAGCGAGTCATCCCGGACGGTGCAGCCGGGCCGGGATCCAGTTTCCCTCGAAATTCCCGCGTCGAACCGCTACATAGGCAGCAATGAACGCGCCGGTCGCCCTTCCAGACACCTTGAGCGACGGCTTGATGGAGGCTGTTCGCGATGCTGTGCGCCTGCCAGTCGGCACGCGGATCGTCGCGGCCATGTCCGGTGGCGTGGATTCTACGGTGACCGCCGCCTTGCTGGCGCGTGCTGGATACGACGTCGTTGGCGTGACGTTGCAACTCTATGATCACGGCGCAGCGGTCCAGAAGAAGGGCGCCTGCTGCGCGGGCCAGGATATCCACGACGCGCGCACTGCCGCCGAGGCCATGGGCATTGCGCACTATGTGCTCGACTACGAGAGCCGGTTCCGCCAGCAGGTGATCGAGGACTTCGCCGACTCCTATCTGCGCGGCGAAACCCCCATTCCCTGTATCCGATGCAATCAGACGGTAAAGTTCCGCGACCTGCTGGATGTCGCACGCGATCTGGGTGCCGAGGCGATGGCGACCGGACATTATGTGCGTCGGGAGGTGGGCCGGGCCGGGCCGGAGCTTCACCGCGCCGTCGATGGCGCGCGGGACCAGTCCTATTTTCTGTTCGCCACCACCGCCGACCAACTGGCCTATCTGCGCTTCCCGCTGGGCGGCCTGCCGAAGCCGGCTGTGCGTGCGGCGGCGGCGGCGCTCAGCCTGAAGGTCGCGGACAAGCCGGACAGCCAGGACATCTGTTTCGTGCCCGAGGGCCGCTACACCACCGTCATTGATCGTCTGCGTCCGCACGGCGCGGAACCCGGCGACATCGTCCACATGGATGGCCGGACCCTGGGCCGCCACGAGGGCGTCACCCGCTACACCATCGGCCAGCGTCGAGGCCTCAATGTGGCCGTCGGCGACCCTCTGTTCGTCGTCAGGATCGACGCCGACAGCCGTCAGGTCATTGTCGGGCCGCGCGAGGCTTTGCTGACCCGCGCGCTCACGTTTGGGGAATCAAGCTGGATCGGCGACGGCGACAGCATCGCGGCCGCCTGTGCTGCGGCGCGTCCCGTGCTGGCGCGCGTTCGATCCACGCGCGAGCCGGTGCTTGGACGTCTTGGCATCGTCAGCGGCGGCCACGGGGTGGTGTTCGGCAATCCGGAAGAAGGCGTCGCACCAGGTCAAGCCTGCGTGCTCTACGCACCGGAGGACCCGACCCGCGTGCTGGGCGGTGGCTTCATCGCCGGCACGGTTCGCAACGTCTGACCGCACGATGTCGATGGATGCCAAACAGCTGGTGGACATTGCGTGCGACGAGGATCCCCGCGCGCCCTGCCTGTGGCTGCCGTCTGACCTTTGGCCCGAGTTCTGCGCGGCGATCCGGCAGGTACCGAACCTGATCGGCGCGGTGATCTATCGCAACAAGACCATTCGCGACGGTGGACCCTATTGCGACGTCACCACCCGCCAACCGTAAGGGCGTTGGGATTTTTCGAGCGGCGACTTATACCCCCGACATGACCCAGACCTCAGATCCCGTCGTCATCGCCAGCTTTGCCCGCACACCAATGGGGGGTTTTCAGGGGGTATTGTCAGCGGCAAAGGCTACCGATCTAGGCGCGGCAGCTGTCCGTGCGGCGGTCGAGCGATCCGGCGCTGATCCTTCGGTGATCGAGCAGATCATCATGGGCTGCGTGTTGCCAGCGGGCCTGGGCCAGGCGCCCGCCAGACAGGCTGCGCTGGGCGCCGGACTTCCGAAATCCGTGGAAGCCACGACCGTCAACAAGATGTGTGGCTCGGGCATGCAGGCAGCGATCATGGCTCACGACGCCCTTGCCGCCGGGTCAGTGGATGTGATCGTCGCGGGTGGCATGGAGAGCATGACCAACGCGCCCTACCTGATGACCAAGCATCGCGGAGGGGCCCGGATCGGTCACGACACGATGTATGACCACATGTACCTGGACGGCCTCGAGGACGCCTATGAGCCAGGTCGGCTGATGGGGTCATTTGCCGAAGAGACCGCCAAACAGTACCAGTTCACCCGCGAAGCGCAGGACGAATTCGCCATCGGGTCACTGACCCGGGCCCGGGCCGCCAGCGAAAGCGGGGCCTTCGCCCGCGAGATCACCCCGGTTCAGGTGACGGATCGTAAGGGCACGGTCACCGTCGACACCGACGAACAACCCCTGAAGGCGGATCCTGCCCGTATCCCGATCCTGAGGCCTGCCTTTTCGCGGGATGGCACGATCACGGCGGCCAATGCCTCGTCGATCTCGGATGGCGCTGCGGCGCTGGTGCTGACGCGGGAAAGTGTGGCCCGGCGCCTCGGCATGAGCATTGTGGCCCGGATCGCGGGACATGCCGCCCATGCCCATGAGCCCGGCCTGTTCACGACAGCGCCTGTGCCCGCGATGCAAAAGACCCTGAAGCGTGCCGGCTGGAGCGTCGCCGACGTCGATCTGTTTGAGGTCAATGAGGCGTTCGCGGTCGTCGCGATGATCGCCGAGCGTGACCTGGGCCTCGACCGGGCGAAGCTGAACGTCAACGGCGGCGCGTGTGCGCTGGGCCATCCGATCGGCGCGTCAGGAGCCCGCATCCTGGCCACTCTGCTCAGCGCGCTGCAGGCCCGGGGCGGTAAACGCGGCATCGCCAGCCTCTGCATCGGTGGCGGCGAGGCGACAGCGATGGCGGTAGAATTGGCGTAGCGGTCAGGCCGGTTCCGGTCCGACGTAGGTGATGTACCCACGCTCCACCATCCGGCGAAGGCCCTCGTAAACCTCGGTGAGTTCCTCGTAGGCTTCCCGCAACTCGGCCAAGGTCCTGATCTGTTGCGGCGTCGGGAACGGCTCGACGTCGGCCAGTGACAGACCGGCCACAACCCAGCGCGTCCGCGCCAGCGCTGCGGCCGAAGCCAGCTTCTGGAGTTTCTCGGCGTCGATGTTTGCCAGCGTCCCGCTCAGCACGCGCCGATTGGCGGCGTAGGTCGTGTAGTCGATCTGCTCCAGATGACCATGCACCTGGCGTTTGGTCTTGGGATCGACGTCGTCATCGGGCTCGAAGTGGTCGCTCGATATGCGTCTCGAAACTGTGACCCGGCTCATCGGAGTTCTGTCCTTCGATCATCTTGGTGGGTCCAAGCGAGGCCAGAGTTCCTGAAAATGAATAACAATTCTTTCGTCTGCGCCGGGATCAGCCAGCCAGCCGGTGCGATATCCTGGTATCGCGCTCCCTAAAGTCCCTTGGCCTTCGCCAGATTGGTCTTCGGGATAGCCGCCACAAACGCGCCGCCCATCTTGGCCTTTTCGCTGGCCATGTCGGCCCAGGCGACGGCGAAGGTGAAGGGGGTCAGGGCGTCGGGATCGCCCAAAGCCAGCGTCCAGGTCCGACCAGCAAGGGTCCCGGCGAGGGCCGCACGCAGGTCGAGGTCTTCGGTGGGTGCGTCTTTCGGTGGTTTCAGGAGCTGGTGCAGGACCATGGCGTCGGCTCTGGGTGCCACGACAGCAAGGGATGCTCCCGCCGGGACGTCCTTCAGGGCGGCGACAAAACCGCTCAGGGCTGTCCGTGCCCGCGTGGTACGGCGATCCCCGCCCGCCGCGCCAAAGACCTCGGCTCCGGCACGTACAAATGCCCAGCCGCCGTTCAGGTGAGCTGCGTCGTGCGACGCCGCGATCCAGATGCGAACCGGGCTCAAGGGGCTTTGGCGTCGGCGTAGAGCTTGATGAGCCGATAGCTGAACGTGCGGGCGTCCATCAGCGACTTGACCCGGATGCGCTCGTTCAGCCCGTGCACGCCACCTCCGTCACGGTCGCTGAAGATCCCCGAGACGCCATAGGTAGGAATGCCGACCTCGGTGAGCCGCCGGGCGTCAGTGGCGCCGGGCAGCATGAAGGGGATCACCGGGACGCCCGGCCACATCTGTTCGGAGACGGTCTCGATCGGTCCCAGAATCTTCGCGGGCAGGGGCATAGGCGCGGCAAGCGATCCGGTCGCTGGCGGCTGGATGACGGTGACCTGCGGATCGGCGATGGCGGCGACCAGCATCTGGCGCACCTCATCCACCGTCTGGCCCGGAATGATGCGACAGCTCAGCGTGGCGCGCGCCCGTTGCGGCAGGGCGTTCACCGCATGACCGCCTTCCAGCAGGGTAGCGACGCAGGTGGTGCGCAGCATGGCGTTGTAGGCCGGGTCGCGGCTGAGCAGCGCGCTGGCGGCCTTGTCGGCGGGATTGGCGACGATGCCGGTCATCGCGGCGCCGGTTTCGCCGCCGACGATCCTGGCCTTGCGGATGAAATAGGCGCGATTGGCGTCGATAAGCCGGACGGGGAATTCGTGGCGGCTGACGCGCTCAAGGGCGCGGGCAAGGCTGTAGATGGCGTTGTCGGGCACGGGGCGCGAGGAGTGGCCGCCCGGGTTGGTGGCCTCAAGGAAGAACTGGCGGTGGGC